>JASMTJ010000609.1:0-14321 GCA_041694335.1 Bacteroidales bacterium | reverse complement strand
GCTCGGTGGAAGGCCTCAACAATAAGGCTAAAGTCATTAGTCACAGAGCATACGGGTTCAGGTCGGCCAAGAACTACATCCGGAATCTGTACCATTGCATGGGCGGGCTACCTGAACCCCAAATTATGCACAGATTTGTGTGAGGAACCTCTAATATAGAAAGCTACTTTTTCGACAAAATTTAAACTAAACTTTTATAGAACGCAAGAATCAAGACACGCACACCTTCCCCGCCACCTCCCTCAACCAAGCGGTGGCTAATTAGGGGCCAGTATCGGCCATATCTACGATCTTGCGGCATATCGAAGCCAAATTGAATGAAGTGCTATATCCCCACGGTCATATTGATGGCAGTATTTAAAGTTTACAGACAAAGATAAGTAGTCAATTTTTACTACAGAATGCCCACTTAATTTTCATATCGTTCAAGTAAAATAGCCCGGATCTCATCAGCTATTTTCGTTCCCCGCATGGCGCAATCAGCTTTGATCTTCCGGTGAAGCGATTCAGGGATGTCGATGGTCAGGCGCTTCTTTTTTTCGGCACTTTTGTCCTCCCCGGACACCCAGGCATCTTGTCTTTTGTCCCCATCAGACTTTTTCGAGGGTTTTGGTCCCAATCCTACCTTTTTGGCCATCCTATGCTCCTAGAATTTCAATAATTCGTTTGCAAATGCCTCAACCTCTGTGGCGGCACTGCTTTTTGGATCCACTTCAGAAACGACAAGCCCAGAGGCCACAGCTTCAGCAAACACCACCCGCTGGCCCACGGTGACGTCCAATATGGACAGATCGTAATTTGCCAAGGCCTCCTTCACATCTCGTCCAATCGCCGTATTTACGATTTTACGATTTATTACAAAACATGATTTCAGTTTTTCCTTATAAATAGCTCCCTCGTTGACCAAACCAACCACCTCCTCCGCCGACCAAATGTCGTAAGGTGATGGCTGTACAGGTATGACCACGAGGTCGGAAGCCATGATGACCGAGCGGGCCAGATCTGTGACCCTGGGGGCTCCATCGATCACGATATGATCGTAGTCCTCGACAAAGCCCTTAATCTCTTTGTGGACCGTGGGCCTGGGTAGCCCGACTACAGGGAAGAGCGGAGCCCCTTCTCTAGCTGTAGACCAATCTAATGCCGACCCCTGCGGGTCTGCATCGATCAACAGCACCCGTTTACCGAATTGGGTAAGCTGGCCGGCCAAGTTTACGGCCAACGTGGTTTTTCCCACCCCGCCTTTTTGATTGAGCAGCGAGATAATCATAGCACCTCTTTTCCGTTTTTGCAGAATTACGCTTTTCTGTAAATACAGAAATAAGTTTCTGTAAAAAAACGACGCAAGCCTTACCCTTTCAACAAGCTAACCCTATTTTCTCTTAGGTTATTCAAGAGTTCTGTTACCAATGTTTGTGAATATGTGGTATTGCACAGGAGAGCTAGTTCTCGTAGGGATCTCTCTGCTTTATCGTAAGCTAAGGCGATCTGAGTGGCTTGATCTAAACGTTCTTGAGTCATGTAAGAATTGTTTTCCATTTTTGCTTTCCTTTAAATCTTTTCGAAGATCTCTATTCTTGTTAAAAGGGTTAGGATTGATTTACTCGGTATCGGTTGAATTTTCACCGAACAGCATCCCCCCACCTCTTTTTCGGAAAAATTTTTCTAGCTCATAGCCTGAGATTTTGAAGCCTTGTCCTACCTGGGCGGCGTATAGTTCTCCGTTGCGTACCGCTCGCCGGATTGTTTCCGGATGGGCTCCTAATAAATCCGCCGCTTCTTTTGTCGTATAGAGTAGCTTACGCTTATCTGCCATATTTCCACCCTCTATGTATTATGGTTTTCGGTTCCGTCCTATCAAGACAGGCAACCGATATGGTTATCCCCTGGAAAGGATCCTTTTTACCTGACTGGGGTAAAAAGGTTTTCCCTTACGACTTAAGAGACCTTGCTTCTCAAGTTCTTTGGAGATCTTCCGTAGGGACAGGCCTTCGCCATGCAAGCGTCGGACTTCTGTGATTACGGCTTGCTCGGAGGCCTCTTTTTCAAGATGGTTCCTATCAGGGGCTAAAGCGTAGCCGTAAGGGATGCTGCCCACCCGGCAATTCTGGCTTTTCTTGTAATCCATCGAGGACTTGATCCGCTCGGCTATTTGGTCCCGTTCAAACTCGGCCATTGCCGCCAACATGCGGAAGATCATTTTTCCGGCAGCGGTTGTCGTGTCGATCTTCTCCGATATGGAAACCAGGTCTGCGCCGGCCATGTCGAGGCGTTCAGCAATCGCCAGCGTGTCTCGGGTGGTGCGGGAAAGGCGGGAAAGGGAATAGACCACCAAAGCGGCTCCGTGCTTCTGAGCGATTTCGATAGCGTCCAGCAGGCCCGCCCGGTCGGATTTGGCCCCGGAAACACCCTCGTCGGCATAGATCGCCAACACGTCAGCGTTATTCACGTCTGCCCATGCGTGAATTTTGGTTTTCTGTGCATCCAGGGAAACCCCATCGCTTACCTGGTGCTGTGTCGAAACTCGGATATAACCGACCGCCCGCATACCTTCCTCTTTGCCTTCATTTTGTTTTAACCTAGTCATAACCGAACTACACAGGACAACACAAGTCTATCTTTGTTATGGGAAGACAGAGGCAAGGTGTAACAAAGGATTAGGTATGGTACACCTGGAAAAGGTATCCGGTCCCGTAAAGTTTAAAAAACCTAGAGGTCTATATTGACTTTATACCACAAAAAAGGGGAATCGGGGGGTCGCTGCATTGGCGAGAAATGATCCTTCTGCTGTGTGGAAGACTGGGAGGGAGTTGGCGAAGACATCAGCTTTATCGAGGTTAGTTATGCAGGACCCCACGCAAAAACCCCATACTAAAAATATAGAGCTTCGGATTACTGGTCCCAAAAAGAAGAAAAAAGTCGTGCTCCGAGAACTCAGAAAGCACGGTTATGTAAATACGAGCGATTGTATTCCCTGGCGAGAGCTTTTCCCTGAGCTTGAAGTCAAGCCTGAGTATAGCATCATCTTGCGGGCGGCCCGAAACCGAGCGGGGCTGACTCAGGTTGAGCTTTCTGAAAAAACGGGGATTGTCCAGACCCATATTTTGAGGATGGAAAATGGCACATTAGAGATCAGAAAGGACCAGGCTAAACGACTAAGCGAAGTGCTGGATTTGGATTATCGAGTATTCCTCTAGGTTTTATTTGGTTTCAAAAAATAGCCGGAGACTTGGGTTTAGGACTGTTTTGCCTTTGTTGAATTTTTTCCGGTCTAGGGTGAAAGAAGTTGGTAGTTTCGAGCACCTGGTTGTGGCCCAGGTGCTCTTTCTTTTTTGGAAGGAAAAGGGGGGCGTGGCGGCTTTGTCGTTAGTTTTCCCCACTCTAACCTAACGGGGCCATAGTCGTAGGAAGTAGGTCGGGTTGGGCGTGGCGCCAAGGTTGCTGATTTTTTCGGGGCCTGAGGTTTGGAGGGAAAGAGAAGAGGGTACTAAGTATTCTTCTTTTAGTTGCTTTTTATACTTTTCCGCGAATATAACATATTGATATAAATGTATTTTTGATTAAAAAGTACTACAAATTTACGGTCATTGTGCTACAAATTTACGGTCATTGTGCTACACTATTGACTACATGGTGCAGAGGTTGTAGCTCAAATATTCATGGGCACCAAAAACCTTGAGGAAAAAAACGGGTTAGTGGTTAAATCAAATTCCTTGATTAACGCTATGTGTGACCTGTCCTTGCAGGGAAACAGGTTTTTGGCGTTTGCCATATCCTTGTTAGATCGAGATCTTGTTATATCAAAAAGAGGTGAGCCTATTGAACTTGAAATACCTGTTGTTCATTTTGCTGAAACGTTCAATGTCACCAAAAAAAACGCCTATAGAGAAATAGAATTTTTAGCAACAAAATTACAACAGAAGATAATAGAACTTCCTGAAGATGAGACTTTATCAGGAAAACGTATAAAAGTAGGTCTTATAACGAAACAAAGATATTTAGATAGAGAAGGAAAAATTTGGATAAAATTTGATGAAGACCTTGTTCCGCATCTTATAGGATTAAAAAATAAGTTTACACAATACAAAATTAAAGATGTTTATCAATTCCAAAAGGCATCTACCTGGAGATTATACGAACTGCTTCGCCAATATAAGAGCATTGGGAAAAGAAGTTTTGATTTAGACGAATTTAAGTGGAAACTAAATATAGAAAATAAATATTCAAGATTTTCAAATTTAAAAATAAGGGTCTTAGTCCCTGCTATAGAAGAAATTAACAAGCTTAGTGATATTAAAGTTCAATACAGCCAAATCAAAAAAGGTCGTAAAATAAACGGCCTTACTTTCTTCATTAAAGAAAACAAAGATACAAAAACATACAGGGAAACGGTCAGGGAAAAACTAGAAAAAGACAAGTCAACTAGGAATAAGTCTCCCGAGCTTGCCCGCATCCTTCGGGAGGACTACAAGGTTTCCCCCAAGCAGGCCCAACAATTAGCAAATTTGGCTCACAAGGAAGAAACTAAGATAAAACGTTTATTGCCGGAACTTAAGGCCAGGTGGGAACGACTGCCGGACAAAAATCCTAAAAGTGGCAAACCTAAGACCAGCTTAGGCGGATACGTTTTTAAGGCTCTTCGGGATGAGCTAACGCAAAAAAACCTACCAGGTCTATAGATCTGCGAAATCTTGTCTGTCTCATAATTTCGTGAAGCACACAAAAAAAAGCCCCTCAGTCTGAGGGGCTTTTTTTTTGTGTGCTTGTATTTTTATTAGCTACAAAGCTGGGCGTTCTTTGCCGTTACAATTCTCATTATTTGGCAAACAATTACCATCATCCGTTGTGTCAACAATTTCTATTTTTACCGATTTTCCTAATGCCTTGGCAGCTTTATCCAATGTTAAAAGTGTTACGGAGTTATTCCGCGGGTCCAAAAGACGACGAAGAGAAGTTCGACTGGTTTTCATTTTTGAAGCCATATCTTTTTTACTAATTCCCTTCTTCTTCATCATCTGATCAATCTGCCAAGCAAGAACTCTTTTTGTGGCCACCTCATAAGTCTCTGTATAGATCCCTTCTTCTTCTAAAAAATCGTCAAACGAGCTGCCCACATGTTTTGACTCAATTGCCATTGAACAGCCTCCTTTTTCTTTTTTTCGCCAAGTTGAGTGATTCTTTCGGTGTTTTTTGAGTTTTTTTAATTATTCCAACAAGAAGATACATGGTGTCATCTTGTATGCAAAAAAGAACTCTGGCAATTTTGTCTTTTAGATTCGTCCTTACCTCAAGGATGCCATTTTCAAGGTGTTCGCATAAAGGCATTCCTTGGGGCCAACCAAACTCAACGGTTTTGATGTCGTTCCCGATGGCTTTTTTATCCTCATGGGAAAGGCTGTGTAGCCATTCCCTGACAGGCTCTTTACCGGACTCACTTTGGTAGAATTTGGCCTGGAGAACTTTTTTGCTGCCCATAAGTCCAGTTAGGACCTTTTTTGGTCCAGTGTCAACACCTTCTTTTTTCGGAGAGCAGGTGGCACGCTAAAACATTATAGCAAATCATTTCAGATACTTAAAAAGCCAGCGTAAGGGGCCGCCCGTGAGGAAGACGGAAGAGAGGGGGATTATTCTCTTTTTGTTTTGGGTCAGTGCTGGTGGGATAAACTCGAAATAGTCTATTCGGGACCGGAAGAGATCAAGAACTGGATGCAGACCTGGATTGAATATGCGCAGGTGCTGGGAACAATCGACAGACCTGAAGTCCGCTATCGGACCCTAGCTGTAGTACAATAAGACTACAAAACTCAGAGCCTAGACCCTATCAGGATTCGGCCCGACAGATTGAACAGCTTCGGCGGGAAAAAAACTGGCGGGAAGTGGCAAAGACTGGGCCTCGAAGAGCGTAGAGGCATTTTCCTACCCCAGCGCACAATTTTCAAAGCAGCGGACTCTTAATCCGTTGGCTAGCCTCAAAGGACTGCCAAAAACTTCTCTCCCAACTGGGGTCACCGTATAAGTCACTATAATTAATACAAAAAACACTTGGAATAGTGTTTTTTGTATCTTTAACATTACATTAATTACATATTTTCAATCATTTCAGTAACTTGTATGGGACACCGAACAAGGAGAATATTTCATACACTAGGACACAAAATCAATCTGGTGTCATTAAAAAGGGAAATACGATCATTATCACCACTACAAAAATAAAAACCAATCAAAATAATAAATTTTTCATCAAAAACCTCCATATTTTTATTTATTATATATAATATTTATAAAAAAATGTAAACCAAAACTTCTCTCCCAACTGAGGCTAAAGCCTTAGCGCAAATAGATTTCTGTGATGTCCGCCCGCTCATGTCCCATTTCCCAAGATACCTGCTGCAAAGCCTGCTCATGCGTAGACCCGCCCCTCACCACTTCGTTGTACCTCTCCTGGGCATAATTGTATCGAAAATCATGGGTACCGGTGCGCTTTTCGCTTAGCTCCTTGGCGGCCTTATAGACCTCGGTACGGTATGCGGACTGACTTATTTGAAACCGCCCTTCAGCTTGAATTGTCTTTTCCAGCTGTTTGTAGACCGCCTTGCTGACATGAATATCCCGCGGCTTTCCGCCTTTCGTGTCTGTCAGGTGGATCCTGCCCTTTTCTTCTCCGGTAACTGGATCCCGGACAACGCCCTGCAGCTGTCTCGATGAGACAAGACAGGCCTCTCGAAGCCGTGCCCCTCCCTCCAGCTGGATCTTGCCGGCAAGGCCGGCTCGTTCAGAAAGAGCCCCTATTACCGCCTCAGGGCGTACAAACCCTCCATGGTCTTTTGTGGACTGCCTTAGGGTATCTCGGGCTATCTCTCGTATGTCCCCGGTGGACTCTCGAAAATTCCGCTCTACCCCGTCGAATTTTTCCAGGGCGTTGCCGAACTTGGCGACGTGAGCCGCCTCTTTGCCCCAGGTATCGAAACTCACACCGTCGCTTATCCGTTTTTCCAGGTAGGCTTGAACGTGGTCAGGGGTGATGGTGGTCATGTCTTTCAGGCGGCATTCCTGTCGGCAGAAATGACCAAGATCGTGCCAGGTGCTTTTATAGTCCTTGGCTGTTTCGTAGGAGTGGATCACTGACTTGTCAGCGACGTCTTGGGAGGATCGGCTGGCTCCAGCCTGGGAGAGCTGATCTTTGATTTCGAGTTTTTCTTCATGCCGGCTGGTTCCCGGCTGAAAAATTCCCGATTCGACAAAGATTTTGTTGATTTGGTGGTTCACACTTCCCTGCATAATCTTTCCATGCCGCCGCGCGGCTTAAGCGGTGAGTCGGCTCGATTGTCACGATGTGACTGACTGGAGCTGACTAGGCTCCTAAGCGTGCTATCGTGTCACACGCTGCTGCTCTTCTTTCTCTAGCCATACAGCCGGGGCTAGCCTTCCTTTCTCCATGCAAAGATGGATGTGGGCCTTGGGGAGCCGCATCTACCCCTTTTTGACCTCAGGCCTCTCGCCAGGATCACAGTCTATGGGGGGAAACTATATAGAGACTCCCGAAATTGGGAGTTAAGGAGAAAAATCCCCGAAAGGGGAGTATGCGATAGGTGTGACAAATAATTAATTATTTGTCAATCATTATTGAATGAAATCCCTGTTACCTGCGTTTGCAGGTAACAGGGATTTTCCTGTATTTACAGCTTGATAAATACGACTAGATCCTATAAAGATGACTTCAGGTCAGAGCAATAAAACTCAGTTACGTCACGAACAGACAAACAAGGAAAGTCCCATGAACACCGTCCGAGACTTAACCGGACTGACTGACGAGGTAATCGACCAGGTACTCCGTTGGTGGGCTAAGCAGCCAAGGAAAATCCAACTTAGGTGCATCTCAATAGAGAACATGGCCGAACTCGTTAGAGAGGCAGCACAAACCCAGGCCAAGCTGAAAGAAGGTCAAGCCAAACGATATGACCGCGACCTAAAAAGCCTGGAGGAAACCGAGAAGGTCCGGCTGGAGCAAATTCAGCGGCAAACCAAAAAAAGCAGCCCCAAAGCCAGGAGCATTTACAACCACAGAGACCTCATTGTTCGACTTAGAAACCAAGGAGCATCTTGGTCTGACATAGCCACCTATCTCTCCAAGCACACAAAGCTAAAGCTATCTGCCTCATACCTCCGGAGGACATGGAATGGGTTCCAAGAAAAAAATATTATTTAATAAATATCTATTAACAGCAATAGTCTCTTCTTTTTTAACAATTATAATATTTACTTTTATAATGGTTGCTATTTTTTATAACGAAACAAAAAATTTACAAATAAACTTTTTTTCAATAAAAGACCTTCTTTTATTTTTACAATATGCAGCTAAAAATTCTTTCTCAAAAGGATATCTAGCACCAATAATATTATTTCCAGTTCTGATCTATATACTAATTCCGGCCACTTATTTAACTAGAAAAAGCTTTACTAAGGCTTTAACAGATAAAGAGTCTGAATTAAAAGAAAAGATTGAAAATATAGAAGCCCAAAAAAACGATATAGAAAAAGAAAAAAAAGACCTACCTGAAAAAATAAAAAAAGGGATTGAAGAAGAGCTCAAAGAAAAATTTGACGTCTTAGAAATTAAGCGCAAATCTATTTACAAAGAAAAAGCAAAAAATGAAAACATAAAAAACAATATAGTCTTTGAAAGGTCTCAACTGAAAGAAGATATACAGAGAAAAAAGGTAGCCTGGACAGAAGAAATTCAAAATTTAAAAAGAAAAAACGAGTATCAGAAAAAACAAATTGGTGAGTTACGTGGGCGAATAAAACAGGTAGCGACATTCTTGGAAGACGATCCGCCACAAGTAAACAAAGCTATCAAATATTTAAAACGCATGGCGGCCAGAAAAAATCCGGAGACAGGGATTCGTCCTTAACTCTCATATTTATTTACCTACCAAAGGGATAGAAAATTTTATCTTATCGCCGAACAAAATCCGGCAACTCGTGGTTGTATAAAAGAATGACATAGGCCTTTTTCCAGTTACAAAAAATCTCCTTTTTTCACAGCATGTTATATTAAGAACTCTGATTTAACGCGCCCTTCCACTCTCTGGACAGCTTCCCTGGGTTTTGTGTAACTATCATCTTAATATGTCTCTTAAACGTTCGTCCACGTCTTCTACAGACTTGACCATCCCCTCCCTCCGGGGCACTATTTATTCATAAATATACCAACAAAGGACCTTCAACCTACTATGGTCCCTAAAAATCTAGCTAGCCAAACCCAAAACCCCGCTGGAGTGGCAGCTCCGGCGGGGTTTTGGGAGTTCTTTTAACTAAGAAACCGACCACGTGCATGAGGTGATCGTATCGCTGAATAATTCCTTCTAAGCATAGGGCTAGTTTGAATGCAAGAGGGGAAGAAGATCGCCTTATAGCATGTATGGTCACGGAGGTAATCTTCAATGATTACTTTTATTTCTGACGACCGCCGGAGGACCCCTCACCCGCTGAAACCGGAAATCTGTAAGCGAGGTCTTAAACAGCAAGACATTGCTGTAGCGCTTTCGGTTTCCCCCTCAGATTTGTCCAGATGGTTAAACCACAGTCAAATAATGCCGGAGCCAGTGGCTATCGCCATTCAGGCACTTCTGGACAGTTTTGATCACCACGCCGAAAATGACGCCTAGCCCCACCTAGACGACCTTAGGCTCTCCCCCAGGGCACAAAGCCCGCCTATGGGGGAGAGCATGGTCATCAAAAGAGCCTGAATCTCAGAGAACTGGAATGGTCAAACGTTCCTTTTCTGAGGTTGCCTTTCTTATCTTTGTAGTCTATAAAGACTACAAGCTTAAAGGGGGTTTTATGTACGAATTCAACGTGGATTTTGAACACGAGCGACGCAGCTTCCGGCAAGGAAAACGGGTCTATTCGTTGAATCTCGAACGATTCTGGTGGCAAGAATTGGAGCGGGTTACACCAAGACCAGAGGAAAGACGGTCCTGGGTACTCGGCTGGATTGAAGATGCCGACGTTCTGGGCGTGAACCGCGCGGCTTTGATCCGGGCACGAATTCACCAAATGGTGGTTGATTATGGCCCGAAGACGGACCCCGGACCAGATCCGATCCTTATCAGGGTGGAACGGATTCGGCAATTGCGCAAAAAAAAGGTGCCCTGGTGGGGCGTGGCCGACACCTTAAACAACGAAGGGCTGCCTCCACTTTCTGGCAGTGGACAATGGTCTGAAGAGGGGGTGCGGGCGTTTTTCAAGTACAACGCCCCCCCGGAGTAGTCACTCCTGACTACATTAGAGATAAGGGATTTAGCGTAGATGTATTGCAACTTCCTCCGTCAGATGCGGGTTCTCAGCTGGAAGGCGGCCCTTCAGGGGAAAAAGTCCCCCCTTTGGATTGACAGCGAAAAAGGAGGTCCGAGTTGGAACTGTTGTTAACTGTTGTTCCCCCGGACACGCTTCGCGCGTCCGGGGGAACTGCGGCGCTCACTTCGTTCGTGCCTTTGTACCTCGGCGCGAAGCGCGCCTCGGAACAAGGCACTTCACCTGACGGCTCGGCCGTCAAGCCTGCGGCTTGCCGTCCGCTCCGCAGGTGAGCGCCGCAGTTATACGTACTCGGCACAATATAGATACTAGCCCTTATCGAGAAAGACCCACTAGTAGCGAACCAATTGCTGCGGCAGCACTAACCCCAGCAAACAAACCACTGATTGCGGCAATTTTTTGAGTTTTAATATGCCTATGCAGGTCCGATAACTCTTGCCGGCCCTTTTCTGTTATTCGCGCCAAAACTTCATTTTCTCCTTTCGGATTCGGGACATCTTTAGCTTCGATCAGCTGATCCTGCATCAAGCTATTTATCGTGGACTTTATGGCACTCTCATCTGGCGACCTAATGAACTTCCCACACACGATAGACAACACTTCATTAATGTTTGCGAATTGGTTATCGGAAGGCGCGTGACGCCAGATATGCTCATACTGTTCCAATATTTTCACCCGGAGCGTCGCCGGACGTGGCTTCCTAAGATCTCTGTTTAACAACCTTCTGTCCCTAAGCCTGTAAGTCGTTCCTGGCTGTACAACGCTTGTGTAAAAAGTTGCTTTTGGAGCGCAAGCGGGGAAAAGCAATTCGAAGCGTAACTTCGGTTATGTTTCATGCCCGTGTTTTTTGAAGTCTTCAACGAAATCCTCGAAGGCAGCCAAAGTCCGCGCTGTAGGATAGTCGTAGAAGACCGGTGTAAGGTGATTATCTATACAAAACTGAAGAACTTCCTGCCCCATCAATTCTACCGTCTTGTCGCGTTGTTTCACCGAGATGTTTGCCTTCCGCCAGTGATTAAAAAAAATCCGGTCCTCGAAATTTGAAACCGCTTGATCTGCTACACGCTTGTACTGATCGGCTGTTACAGCACCAAACTCGACATCTGGTAACTTTTTGTCTAGATGCTCGTAGAAATGAATCGGATCGAAGCGGCCATGTTGACGACAGACCATCAACTGACGGACCGCCCCTGGGTGGTTGATGTAGCCGTTGGCATAGCTCCCCTGAAGAGTGCATGTAAAACCCAAGTTATGATCAACGAAGGCAAACAGGAATTTTCGCTGGGCGCGTGAATACGCGACCTCTATCTCGCAATTACGGTACTGAATAGTAAAGAACGCGGTCGCAGTCTGCTGTGCATCCATCCTTTGTTCAAAATTGTCTATGTTTTGAAAGTGCATATGCGTTTCCTTCTAGACCGGGGGTTTTTGGGGAGCCCTAATACGTCGGATAGATCAGCTAGATGGAGAGTTTCTAACGCCAAAGCTCAGCCGCCGCTTTGGAGCGACAGCGGAAAACCGGTCGGCTTTCGTGCAGGCATACGCTTCCCTTTTCTGAAAAGGTTTTATTCATGTTATCTTCAACTCAAGAAACGAAGGCTTTTAATAATTTTCGGCAGTGTTGAATGTAAAAGAAATAGACCACTCAATAGGATGCAAATCTATTACCTACCCAAATTTTTGGTTTATTTCTTAATCCATATATTTTCTCTTGCGCTACTTAAAGGGTATTTTTCCTTTAAACTTTTTATATAACCTTCAAGCTTACGATAAGCTTCATTATCAACACCATAAACGAATGCCAGCCAACCATTTACATGGGAAAAATTATCTAACCTTCCTACAAACAAATGATGAATTTTTGCTCTTAAGATTCTGTATAAATGCCTACCCACAACAGCCTTTTCTTGGTTTATTACAAGACCTGTAACTTCTTTTTTTTTCCGCAACCCCATTAAACGAGTTTTTTTCTTATTTATTAAAAAATTCTCATCCTTTATAATTTTTTGTACTACATATCTTGCCTTTTCCATTTTTTTTATTGACTGGCAAGACAGAGATATATCGTCCGCATATCTTGTATATGTAATACCATTTTTACCAGCATAACCTTGAATCCTAGCATCAAGCTTTAAGCAAACTAAATTAGCAATTTTAGGAGATGCAGGACTTCCCTGTGGAAGTGATCCTTTGTATGTGCATATAGAAGTAAATGCTGACGAAATTTTTTGGCCGTACCCAACTGACCTAAACACCCAAAACACTTTATTTGCAGGAATACTTGGGAAAAAATTATCGATGTCCAGTGCAAGGATGACGTTAGCGCCTATATGTGGATAAGCATTGTCATAAATTGATTCCCCCTTTTGAAATCCTTTTGAAGCGTCAGAGATAAAAAGCTTGTCTAAAATGTGCCGCAATATCCAACTTTGAATAGCTTTAAGCTCTCGATTAGGTTGGGCGATTAATCTCACCCCACCTGACTTTTTGGGGATCTCATAAGTAAAATAATAATGCTGGGCATATGCGACATATTTTTTTATTGCGGACTCAGAAATATGAATTTCGTTAGAGAAATCAAGGAAATTACGGATTTCAGGAAGCCCAAGCATTCTTAATTGGTATTTTCGAGTATTATGTTCCATATTTTAAAAGAAGAGAGCACGCACCCTTACGCCTAAAGGATAACGGACCGCTAGTGTTTCGAAATCCATGGGATGGATTTCGTGACACTTGTGGTCCGTAACATGTAATAGTTTTCTTGCGGGATAGCGAATCACTACCCAGTGGTTATCTATTCTCAAAGATTTCAACAACCACTCGCTAAGGGTGCGCACTCTCAAAATTAGCAGATTTTACCATAGTCTTATTTCGTTGTTGGGAGTTGATTATTTCAGTTCTCACTCTGTCTAAATTTACTGACTTAACAAGCGACCTAACCCTATCCATACCTTTACTTGTTGTTTGATATTCAGATTGGGTTCGCCTAATATAATTATTCTTTATCAGCCTTGATATTGATGACTTCGTTGCAATATCTGAAATTTCTTCACTTTCACCAGTAGCATAGTGCACAAGCTTGCACAGTTCAGAAGACGAGACAAATCCCATTAAATATACACATGGCAAAACAAAATTTTCAGTTTCCATTATATTTGCCACATTTCTATATACAGGACTTTCGTTCCTTATTTTTGTTATTGATGCATTTATTCTTCTGTATACTTTCTCTTTTTTGTAATCCGATTCAATATCGTCATACGAAATATTAATTAATTTTCCTGTAGCATTAGATTTAATTATTCGTAACGGACCATAATTTATAAAACTTTTTCTTTTTTTATACTTTTTTTCTCCGATGCAAACAATTTTGCACACTAATTTTTCATTGCTAGCAAAAGCACCTAACTCAGCAAAAGAACCTGGACTTTCAGGTAATAAAATTATTGCATCTACACTGCTAGCAAGAACATTTTCTAACTCAAGAAGACTATATTGACCTTGCCCGTACATAAGATCTTCAAAAATATCCTCGGGATACAAAACTTCATAATTTTTTTTACTTTTTAATAATTTAGCCATTTTATGCCGGCCTGTCGTGCGATCATTTAAATCAGCACCACACAGAAAGACAGTTCTTTTTCTACCTACAGAAGGAACAAAAACATTGTCACGAATTTCTTCTGCCAATATTTTCAGTTCACTATTTTGAAGCTTATTCATCATAAACGTACTATAATTATTTCATACATTATATGGAATAGCGCGTTCCTAAAATACATCGGAAGCTAGACATATCCCTTTTTAGAACTTTTAACATTAATATATTATCATCCTGCATAGATCTTTCTAATATGGTTCCTCACACAAATCTGTGCCTGACTTGAGGCCAAAAACTTGAAAAGCATGAGCCCTCTCGGGTAGTTAGGTAGTTACCACACAAACCTATCACCCAGGAGGAACTCATGCTCGTGTCCCAGTTAACCAAATTGACGCTGGATATT
>JASMTJ010000608.1:0-3872 GCA_041694335.1 Bacteroidales bacterium | reverse complement strand
CTGTGATTGCCAGTATGAACTTTGTTGAGGAAAAGTGGGGTGGTGAAGATGTTTTTATTGCCACTTTACGTGATATTACAGATAAAAAGAAGGCTGAAGAAAATGCGGAGCAATTAAATTCGCTCCTTAAAGCCATCAGCAAAGTAAACCAGTTAATTGTACATACCAGGGATGCGCAAATTTTGATAGATCAGGCGGTCATAGAGATACAACAAACAAGAAACTACAAAGGTGTAGCTATAAGCCTTTACGATGAAAAGAAACAGCAATACCGCGTATTTGCCAATGCAGGCAATCATTTCTTTCCACTCGACTGGACTTTAGACATTGAGGGTGAAGGAGATGCTCCTCAATGCATAAAGGAGATTATTGGGCATAAGCAATTTGTTTTTTGTAATTATGAGGAGTTTTGTGAAACATGCCCTTACAATTCAGTGAGGCAAGAAAAACATGTGGTGGTTAACGTAGCTATACGTTTGGATGACAGTGTAGATGGGGTGCTTTCAGTAACTATGCCAAAAAAACTGGGTGTGAGTACTGATGAACAAAACCTTTTGACAAGTATTGCTGAAGATCTTGCTTTTGGGATCGATAAAATCCGTATTGAGCAATCGCTCAAGGATAAAGAAATCCAGTACCGGAAATTGTTTGAACGTTCGCCGGTGGGCATATTTCAAACCACTTCGCAGGGAGAGGTGGTGTCCATTAACACTGAAATGGCCCGGATACTGGAGTTCGATAGTGTTGAAGATGCTTTGACCCGGTATGACAACCTCAGGATTCAGCTTTATGCAAACCCAGCCAGAAGGGATGAGTTTATCACAATGCTCAAAAAACAGGAAAAAGTGCAAGGGTTTGTTTATGAGGCTGTCACAGCCAAAAACAATAAGAAGTGGATTATAATGAACGCCACTATTGGTGAAAAGCAGTCTGACGGCAAATTCTTAATCGAAGGATTTGCAACAGATATTACCAAAGACCGGAAGAACCAGCGGAGAATCAAGCTGAGTGAAAGAAAATATCGCAACCTCTTCAACTCCATCCGCGATGCGGTGTTGGTGTCTGACACAAACAGGAGAATTATCGACTGCAACCATGCATTCGTTGAGCTTTTTGGATTCAGGTATAGCGAGCTTAAAGGGAAGCTGACCAAAACAGTTTATGGCAAACAGGAGGATTTCACTGATATGGGTAAGACGCTTGAGGAGTATGATGGCAGAGGCTCTTTTTACAAGACCGTCACTTTTCAAAAGAAGAATGGCGAGATGTTTCCTGGTGAAACACACGTGTTTACCGTTTTTAATGAAAAAGGTGATGCTGAGGCTTATGTTGGAATGATCAGAGATATATCCCAACGGATCAAGACTTATGAATCACTGCAGGAAAGCGAACAGCGGTTCCGTAAGATTTACAACTCCTCTGCGGTGGGCATCACTATTTTGTCAAAAAAGATGAACCTTGATTACGCAAACAAGGCGTTTTGCAATTTCCTGATGTATTCAGAGGAGGAGCTGCAAGGGTTCAATATTGCTGATTTATGTCACCAAGGCAAGGATATTATTAAGCATGCTGAGGCTCTGAAAAGCGATGAAAAGCCTTATTTTGAATCAGAAGTGCAGTTTATAAGAAAAGATGGCGAGAAGGTATGGGGAATGATTCACATAAGCCCTGTAAAGGATTCTTCGGGAAATACCAGGTATTTTCTTGCCGATATTGTGGATGTGGATAAGCAAAAGAAATCTGCAGAACAATTATTACAGCAAATAGAAGAGTACCAGTCGCTTAATGAGGAGTATCAGTCCCAAAACGAAGAATATGAAGTTCAAAATGAAGAGCTGAACACAACCCTTCAGCGCATAAGGCAGATGAATGAGGAGTTGCAGAAAGCTAAAAGCAAAGCAGAGGAGAATGACCGCCTTAAGTCGGCATTTCTGGCAAACATGAGTCACGAGATACGCACTCCCATGAATGCCATTATCGGGTTTAGTGATTTGCTGCTGGCCGAGGAGTTAAGCATGGAGGAACAAAATAAATATCTGAAGGTTATCATGAAAAAGGGAGCTTCTCTGTTGCGCCTGATCGATATGATAATTGATACTGCCAAAATAGAAGGAAAGCAGCTAAACCTTGTGCCTGAGCGATTTGAGGTAAACACGCTCATTGATGAGGTGTATGAAACAAATAAAGTAATCCTGGAAAAGGAGAAAGAAAAGAGCTGCATAACATTGAAAACGAATAAAGCCTTCCCGGATAACAATATTCTTCATGAGATGGACACCGGAAGGTTAAAACAAATCTTTAATAACCTCATCAACAATGCAATAAAATACACCAGCCAAGGAACGATTGAGCTTGGGTATACCGCCGATAATGAATCTATTACGGTTTTTGTTAGCGATACCGGAGTTGGTATCTCCGATGAAGAACAGCCGTATGTCTTTGAACGCTTTCGCAGAGGAGAAAACCAATTGGACATCACCACGCGGAAACTGATTGGCGGTACCGGGCTCGGCTTGAGCATCGTTAAAGACCTGACCGAGCTGATGGGAGGTAAAATCAAACTGCAATCGGAAGCCGGTAAGGGTACCACGTTTTTTGTGAGCTTTCCTTTAAGTAAAAAAACAACCAGAGAACCTGAACCTGAAAAGAAAATGAAAACCCATGGGCTGGATTTAGAGGGCAAAAAGATACTACTGGTAGAAGATGAACCTGATAACATGGAGTATCTTCATGCGCTGATGTCTAAAACCGGTGCTGTTCTCTATCGGGCTATCGACGGGCAACAAGCCATTGAAATGTATCAGAAGGATCAGAGCATATCCATTGTGCTGATGGATATCAAGCTTCCGGGAATGGATGGGTATGAGGTAACACGACATCTTAAGGCCATCAATCCCGACTTGATTATTATAGCGCAAACAGCTTACGCGATGCCTGAAGATGCCCATCGCTCGCGAGAAGCCGGGTGCGACGGATACATTTCTAAACCAATAAACAAGGCCGACTTGTATGCGGTCATCCGCAAGGCGCTGCTAAAATACTCGTAAGCACCAGCGCGTAAGCTATCTTCTGGTGTTGGATATTGCCTGGCCAATTTTAAGGCTGACTGGTTTAAGTTTCTTAGTTTTGCCAGTGATTTTTTATAGAAGTATGAATAATCAGAGCAGTTAACCAAGGATATGACAAGCAGGATAGATTTAAGAAGAAATATATCTCTAAAAGAATACAATACTTTTAAAATCTGCGCACGGGCTTCAGGTTTTGTGCGAGTTGATAACCAAGAGCAGGCCAAAGCCCTTGTTAAACAAATTCTTCCGCAGTATGAACGATTCCTGATTTTGGGTGCCGGAAGTAATACGCTTTTTGCTGAAGACTTCGATGGTCTTGTTGTTCACATGGCCATGACAGGAACAGAAGTTTTGCATGAGGATGCGGTAAGTTGCAGGCTAAGAGTAGCCGCCGGAGAAGATTGGCCGGAGTTTGTGGATTACTGCGTTTCGAATGGCTGGGGAGGAATTGAGAACCTGGCGCTGATTCCGGGACAGGTAGGTGCAAGTCCGGTGCAAAACATTGGAGCATACGGGCGCGAGGTGAAGGATGTAATTGAAACAGTGCATGCCATCGATCTTCAGACGGGTGAAGAGGTAAGCTTCAAAAATGAGGAATGTCATTTTGCTTATCGCGACAGTCTTTTTAAATCTGCGAAAAAAGACAGGTACCTGATCACCTTTGTTGATTTCAAGCTCCATAAGGAAGATGAGTTTTACCTGGATTATGGTTCTATCCGCGATGAAATCCGGAAAAGTAAGGAGGCGGTTTCTTTTAAATCTATTGCTGATGCTGTTAAAAAAATCAGGCGTTCAAAGCTCCCT
>JASMTJ010000607.1:0-13120 GCA_041694335.1 Bacteroidales bacterium | reverse complement strand
CAGAACGGCTATTGAGCTCGATTCTTCGAGATTTTACAACTGGGAACGCTACCTGAATACCCTTATCGACGCATCGAAATGGGATGAAATGGTGGAAACGGCTGGCGGCGCAAAAGAACTTTTTCCAATGCAGCCCGTAATCTACTTGTATTCAGGAATTGCTCATCTGCAATTGAAAAACTACCAGGAGGCTGAAAAGGATTTATCCACCGGAAAAAAGATGGTGGCCGGGAATGATGCGCTGAAGTCACAGTTTGATATTTACCTTGGTGAGGTTTATCATGAGCTGGAAAAATACGACGTATCGGATGAGTATTTTGAAAAAGCGATTGCCGCCGATCCGACTAACTCGTTCACGCTGAATAATTACAGCTATTATTTATCGTTAAGAGGAGAGAAGCTGAAAACAGCCGAAAAATATGCACAGAAAGCCATCGAGCTCGATCCGGATAATGTAAATAACCAGGATACTTATGGGTGGGTCCTTTTTAAGATGGAGCGCTACGAAGAAGCAAAATTCTGGATAGAAAAAGCGTATGAAGGCAGCGAGGAGCCGAGCGGTACGGTAATTGAGCATCTTGGTGATGTATATTATGAGCTGGGTAAAGTGGAGAAAGCCGTGGAGCTATGGAAAGAAGCACGCGATGCCGGTGAAAAATCCGAAAACATCGATAAAAAAATAGAGAGAAGAAAACGGATTACGGATTAATTCAAAGCAACGGCGCCGTAGTCTTTTCAAAAGGAATATTTGCAACATGAGAAAAGTTACCTGGATAGTTTTTATAGCATTTATCAGCCTGTCGCTGTGGTCATGCCGCTCTGAGCGCAGCATTTACAAAGCGCCTATTAAAGAGGAAGGGGCGTCCTATTTGTTATCGCAGCTCGAAAACCATGAGCTAAAGTATAAAACCTTTGCGGCTAAATTTTCATTGCACTACGCCGATGGAAAGGAAAAAACATCGTTTAAAGGAAATATCCGTATCAACCGCGACAGCCTCATTTGGGTTTCCATTGCACCGGTTATGGGCATTGAAGTGGCTCGTATCCTCATTACACCCGACTCTGTAAAAGTAATTGATCGCACCAGCAAGTCCTACTTTATGGAAAGCTATGAGTATGTGAATCAGTATCTGAACAATGCATTGGATTTTGATATGCTGCAAGCTTTCCTTATCGGGAATGACTTTTCCTTTTTTGAGGATGCCAACTGGAAAACCTCTATCGATGGCGGGCTTTACAAACTGGCCACCGCCAATCGGCGCAAGCTGAAAAAATACGTGAGGGCACACGAAGCCTCCGAAATACCTATTCAAAATACCTGGCTCGACCCTAAAACGTTTAAGATTAAAAAAGTGATGGTCAAGGAAATCAGGCCGGCACGCAGCCGTAAGCTGACAGCTGAGTATAGTAACTTCTTTGTGGTTGAGTCGCAGATGCTCCCGCTGCATATGGAGTTCAACGTTAAGGCTAACAACAATGTCAACGTCTTGCTCGACTACTCCAGGGTTCAACTGAATAAAGACCTGCGCTTTCCTTTCCGGATTTCATCAAAATATGAAGAAGTAAAGCTTAACAGATAATGCCAATGAAAGCGATGATACGATTAGCTGTTTTTAGTTTGTTGTTGATTTTTATCAACAATGCATCGCTTTATGCACAATCCGAAAAGGAAAGGCTCAGAAACAATAAGGAGCAGATTGAGCAGGAAATTGAGCTGACCAACAAGCTTTTGCAGGAGACCAAGAAAAACAAAAAAACCTCCATGAACCAGTTGGTTCTTCTCGAAAGAAAAATTGATCAACGCCAACGCCTTATCGATAATATCGAATCAGAGATTTATTATCTCAATAATGCTATTCTGTACAATCAAAAGCGCATCGGCGAACTGGAAAAGAAGCTGGAAAAACTCCGCGGCGAATATGCCCGCATGATTCAGGCTGCGCAACGCAACCAAAGCAATATGACCCGGCTGATGTACATTTTTGCCTCTGATGATTTTAACCAGGCGCTGAAGCGGATGCAGTATTTCAGGCAGTATGGTCACTACCGTCGCGATCAGTCGCTGTTGATTCAAAACACACAAGACAGCATTAAAAACAAAAACCAGGAGCTACGCGATATGCGCCAGCGTAAGGTTTCGCTCAAAGCACAGCAGGAGATGGAGAAGCAAAACATGGTTCAGGAAAAGACAGAGAAGAACCGCACTATCAACAAGCTTGCTTCTGAAGAAAAGGAGTTGCTGGCCGATCTGAGACGTAAAAAAAGGGAGTCGGAGCGCCTGAACAAGGCTATTGAAGCGGCTATTGCCGAGGAAATTGCCAAGGCTGAAGCGGCGGCCAACAAGTCGACCGAAGACAAGCCCACCATCAAACGTACTTTCGAGCTCACTCCCGACCAGGTGAAGCTCTCGAACAGTTTTGCCGATAATCGCGGCAAGCTGCCCTGGCCCACCAAACAGGGAATTATTTCAAGTACCTATGGCGAACATGCCCATCCGGTGCTCAAATACGTGAAAACCAAGAACAACGGTATTGATATTCTCACCGCCCGCGGCGAGAAAGCACGCGCCGTTTTCTCCGGAAAAGTAACCAACGTGGTGAGCATGTCAAACACCAAAAAAGCCATCATTATCCGGCATGGTGAGTACCTTACTGTTTATTCCAACATTAGCAAGGTGCTGGTTTCGGTGGGGCAGGAAGTGGATACTAAAGAGGTGATTGGTGAAATCTATACCGAAGATGATTCCAATAAAACGGAGCTTCATTTTGAGGTATGGAAGGGGAAAAATTTGCAAAATCCGTCCTACTGGTTAGCCAATTAATCGATTTTCTTTCATAGTTTTGTGAAATAATATCAAAATTCTCAGAGGATGATAAATTCAATTTTACTTGCATTCAGTCCCGGTCCACTCGAAATCATACTTATTCTGGTCATTGTTCTTTTACTTTTCGGAGGAAAGAAAATCCCCGAGCTGATGAAAGGAATGGGTAAGGGCATCAAGAACTTTAAAGAAGGCATCAGCAGCGATGATGACGACGATGCAAAAGACAAAGAAGAAAAAAAGAAAGAGGAGAAATAGAACTCAACTTCCTGAATACACAGCCATCTGTTTAAGTGCAGATGGCTTTTTTATTTGTAAAATTTTTTCGCCGAATGGCCGTTAGCCATTTGTTTACAAGCAATATATTTGCAACAGTTTTTAACCGAAGATGATGATAAGAATGAAGAAGATTACACCACTTTTATTGATATTTTTTCTGACGATTTCCACCGCTTATGCCCAATACGATTCTGAATGGTTTTTGCTTGAAGCCAAAATGGCGCTCAAAAAAGACTCTGTTGATTTTGACTTTACCGGAGCCGATACGGTCAATGTTGATGAGCTCGACAGCCTGGTAAAAACAAAAATCTGGGGTCGCGACCAGCTCACTACCGATACCTCCGTACTCAATGTTTATAATTTTCCCGGCGATTATGTTCCCACCTATCCCGATTCTGTTATCGCTAAAAGGATGGACAGCCTGAATATGTACACGCCCATTAACCTCACCTTCAACAAGGTGGTTAAGCGATACATTGAGCTCTACAGCGTGAAGCGTCGTGGGCTCAGCTCGCGTTTGCTCGGGCTGGCGCACTTTTACTTTCCGCTGTTCGAAAGCCAGCTTGATAAGTACAACCTGCCGCTGGAGCTGAAATATCTCGCCATCGTGGAGTCTGCCCTGCATCCCACCGCCGGGTCGCATGCCGGCGCCAAAGGTCTGTGGCAGTTTATGTACTACACCGGAAAACAATACGGGCTGGAAGTGAACTCCTTTGTCGACGACCGCTTCGATCCGCTGCGCTCTACCGAAGCCGCCTGTCAGTATCTGAGTGACCTATACGGGATTTACGGCGACTGGAGTCTTGCCCTCGCCGCATACAACTCCGGTCCCGGTAACGTCAACCGTGCCATCCGGTATGCCGGCGGTGTGAAAAGCTACTGGGCCGCATGGCCTTACCTTCCACGTGAAACACGCGGATATGTGCCGGCTTTCTTTGCCGTTACCTACGTGATGAATTATGCCGCCGAGCACAACCTCTACCCGGTAGATCCGGGATATCTCTACCATGAGGTGGATACCGTCAGGGTGAAAGATGTGCTCAGCTTTGAGCAGATTTCAGAAAAATTTGACCTCGACCTTGAAACAATCCGCTTTCTTAATCCACGCTACAAGCAAGGAATTATCCCGGCCAACGACGGGAAAAAGCATTATGCAAGATTGCCTTACGAAACAGCCACCGCATTTCTCGAAAGTGGTGAGGAGATCTACAATTTCAAAACAAAGCGGGGCATTGAAAGAGAAAAGCTCCTTGCCGAGATTGAAAAAGCGCGTTCACGCCGTGTGCATATCGTGAGGTATGGCGAAAACCTGGGGCTCATTGCCCGTAAGTACCGCACTTCGGTTTCGCGCCTGAAAGCATGGAATAATCTTCGGTCAAGCCGGATTTATGCCGGGCAAAAGCTAATCGTGTTTCCGGGATACCAGTCTTCTTCTTCGCGATCTGTGGCTAAAACTTCAGGAGATTACCACACGGTTAAGCGCGGCGAGTCGTTGGGCATTATTGCCAACGCCTACAACGTCAGCGTGACCGACCTTCGCAGATGGAACAACATTTCGGGCAACTTGATACGCATCAACCAGCGCATTCGTGTAAAACCACCAGAAACGGCTTCTTCTTCTGATGGAGAGTATATCTACCATACCGTCCAAAGCGGCGACACCCTCTGGGAAATTGCACGGAAGTATGACGGTGTTTCCGTAAGCCAAATCAAAGAGCTTAACGGTATCTACAACTCCAAGCGCCTTCACCCCGGACAAAAAATTAAAATTGCCTCCGGTAAGGGTTAAAGCAATAGGGGATGTCCTCCGAGCGTATGTTTAGATCATAAATTGCGTATAATATTCACCCTAAGGCACTCTCTCCCTGCAATCAGGGGGAGTTGGAGGGGATAATAACAACGCCAGACATAACAACAACGAAGGATAAACCTATACTATCCGGTTTCCCATTATCAACTCTCATTGTACACTTTCAACACGGTCTCACGCAAAGCTTTACCTGATTCGGTAAACAGGTGATGGATGTTATCGGCAATGGTTTCGGGTTTTACCCACTTGTCGAAGTCGGCATCCGGCATGGCTTCGCGGTTGGGTGGAGTGTCGATAAGGCTGGGCATGATAACCGAAGAGGTGATGCCGGTGGCTTTCGATTCTTCATTAATGATGTCAGAAAGGTATTGCACCAAACGCTTTGAAAAGGAATAAGCCACAACGCCCTTCGCTGCTTTTGAATCTAAGGCCGGACGCGCGCCAATCAATACAATCTGGCCGTTTTTCCCTTTTCCTTTCAGAGTTTTGAAAACAGCGCGAGAAGAATTGTAGGCCGTCTGGAAGTTGAGTTTGTACATCTTATCCACATCATTAATAGAGGTTTTTTCGAAAGTCCCCATACCAAAGCCTCCTACGGTTAGCACAGCGCCATCAAAATCGCCGGCACTTTCAATAGCGTTCAAGGTCGCCTCCTCATTCATCAGGTCGGCTTCATGTACTTCCAGATTTGAATCGGTGATAAATTCCGAATTGGTCCCCGGAGCAATAAAACCTTTAACCTGGTATCCTTCATTTAAAAACTTTCGTGTAACGGCTTGTCCAAGATTTCCGTTTGCGCCTGTGATTAATATGGTCTTTTTCATAATGTTTTTATTTATCTTACAATGCGTTCGTTGGTTTTGTTCAGCATCAGCCTGACGGCGTATGCATCGAAAAGCCATTTCAAGAAGCCTTGCAAAGACATCCTATTAAAGAAAAAGGCTTAATTTTGAATGAAACATCCGGGTTTTGAGCCCCGGATGTTAAAGTTTTTATAATATCGCGAACCAAAGTTTCGTTTGAAAAAGAAAAAACTATGATCAAGGTAAGCAGAATCATTTCTTTAGTCGCACTTTTCGCTGTTTTACTTGCGGCATGCGATTCTTCGCAAAAAAAGGGCGAGGACAATAATTCGGATGATCCACGACTTCCCAACTCTGTGGGAGCTTCAAGTGAGATACTGGTAGTAATGAATGAAGGACTCTGGACCGGTGAGCCCGGAAAATTTGTCCGTGAATTTTTTCACCAGGACGTGCCCGCCCTGCCACAAGTGGAACCACGTTTTAACACCGCCAACATCAACCTCAGTGCGCTTACGCGGAAAATGTTTAAGAAACATCGCAACCTTTTTATTGTCGACATCGACGAAAAGCACAACGACGTCTCCATCAGCAACAAAAAAGATGTCTGGGCAGTGCCGCAGCGCTATATCAGGGTGAATGCACCCACTTTTGAGGCTTTCCGCGAAGCGTTTAATCAAAACAAGAGCGGTTTTATGCAGCTGTTCCATGAAAATGAAATAAGACGCGTACAGCGCGTTTTTGAATCGGGAGAGGACGTTACCATGCAAAACAAATTAATGCGCAACAGGGGCATCACACTCACCATCCCGAGAGGGTTTTTTATTGCCAAGGACCTCGACCAGTTTATGTGGATCAGAAAAGAGACGCGCGAGTTCAGCCAGGCGCTCCTAATCCATTTCGAAAACTACCGCGACACCTCACAGTTCAGCCGCAGCAAAATCATCAGGCGAAGAGAGCAAATGACCCGCAACCATGTGCCCGGACCGAGTGAAGGGTCGTACATGCGCATTTCGGACGATGTGCCACCGCAGATGGAGCGCACCACCTTCAACGGCAATTTTGCCGTGCTTACCCGCGGACTGTGGGAGGTGGAGAACGGTTTTATGGGCGGCCCTTTTATGAGCTACACTTTCGTGGATGAGAAAAACTCAAGACTTATCACCCTCGACAGCTACGTTTATGCCCCCGGCCAGGACAAGCGCGACAAACTCCTCCAGCTGGAAGCCATTATGAAATCATTCAAAGTGGTGGAAGAGTAAGGCACCTACTTTTTTACCATTTTGATTTTTTATACTCCGCCCTGAGAAAAACCAGTGAGGTTTTTCAGGGCGGAGCTGCATAACAGACCTCATCTTATCCGGAAATAAACATCAGGCATCAGAAGTTGTTAGGCTTTCGTCAAAAAGAACATCGCTTCTTGTGTAATGGGTAAAAGCGTTGGCAAGCAGTGTATTAGAAAAAAATACTATGACGACTTACGGAACAGAAATGCTGCAGCCCTTCGACGAATTCATCCAAACATTTAAGCAAACATTAAGAAATGTATTTTATGAGCGGGATGATATAAAGAAATTTATCCGCCACCGTGGCTTTCCTGCTACGGTGCTGCGCGATATTATGGCCACCAACCCTTTCTCGGTGGCTATTCCGAAAAAATACGGCGGTCGGGGAGGCTCGGTGAAAGAGTCGCTGGGATTGCTCGATGTGGCTTCTTACGAATCCTTACCACTGTCGCTGATGTTTGGTATTAACACCGGCTTGTTTCTGGCTCCCGTGGCAAAATATGCCCGCGAATCGGTCAAGCCGGAGATTTTCAGCCGCTTTCTCAACAAACAGAATATGGGTGGACTGATGATAACCGAACCCGGCTATGGCAGTGATGCGCTGAACATGCAGACCTCAAATGTTCGCAAAGGCGCTTCATATCATCTCAGAGGGGTGAAGCATTGGCAGGGACTGACCGGGATGGCAGACTACTGGCTGATGACTTCGCGCCGTCAGCTACCCGACGGGCAACTGGGTCGCGATATTGATTTCTTCATTGCCGATGTCACACAACCCGGACAGCAGATAAAAGTGGAGGAGATATACAACAACATTGGCCTCTACCCAATTCCTTACGGGAAAAACATCATCGATATTCACATCCCTGAAGAGTTTAAGCTGCAACCCCACACCACGGGTCTGAAACTAACAATGGATCTTTTGCACCGCAGCAGGTTTCAGTTTCCGGGAATGGCCATAGGCTTCATCCGCAGGATGATGGACGATGCCATAGCACACACTCAAAAGCGTTTTATCAGGGGCAAACCCTTAATATCGCTCGACCAGGTGAGGCATCAGATCGCACGCATTCAGAGTGCCTTCACGGTGAGCTCGGCGATGTGCTCGCGCAGCTCCGAGGCCAGCGGAATAGAACACGACCTCACCGCAACCACCGTGGAAGCGAACTCCATGAAAGCCTATGTTACCGAACTGATGCAGGAGTCGGCGCAAACACTCACACAGCTGCAGGGTGCCAATGGGTATAAAGAGGAAAGTATCGCCTCCAGAAGCATTATGGACTCACGCCCCTTCCAGGTGTTTGAAGGATCAAACGAGATGCTTTACACACAGATTTCAGAGATGTTGCTCAAGCAGATGAGGAGGTTTAAAAACATGAACCTCGCGTCGTTTCTGAAAGATTATGAACTCACAAGGCTCACTGCCGCACAGTTCAAACCGCTTATTGACTTTGCTGTGGATGACGCCTTATCTCAGAGAAAACAAGTGGGGCTTGGGAAAATCCTTAGCAGGATAATATCAGCTGATTATGTCACTAAACTTGGCATCAAAGGATTCAGAGAAGACCTGGTTAAAAACAGCGTCGATATGATTAAGCAGGAAGTATCTGCCCTGGTAAGTTCTTTTAAAAACAGCACATCGGTTGTTCCCGTGGTGGAATACAGCTCGAAAAGCTCCTGGACGGATTTTTCTTAGCACCTTCTTCAAGTAGAAAGAGATGGTGGCGCCTGCATTATTCTGACGTTTCCTCAGACATATCTGTAGCGGGATCTCCGTTTCGATTTATTTTTTAGAATTTTTCTCAGGGAGAGGTTTCCAACCCCGAAAGAATATCCAGCGCTTCATCCCTGTTGTTGCCACACACATCAGGGTCGGCCTGGAAATCCTTGCAGACTTTTGGGCGGTCGGGGTGGTGGAAGATGCCGCACTTAAAATCCGCCGTCAGGTGAATGCAGGGCACTCCCGCTGGCTTTCCCTCGGGCATCCCCGGAATCGGAGAACTGATCGAAGGCGCAATACAACACGCTCCACATCCTATACGGCATTTCATAAACAATGGCTTTTTGCTTACTGCGAAAGTAATGGTTTCTTTACGAACAGACTTTTAAGACCATGTTAAGATTGACTTATCCAAAATTCAAATCACTTTGTCATTTCAAAGAATTTAAATTGAATACGTGCTCTAATTCGACACCACCTTCAACCCAATAATCGACGCAATGAGGGTAGTCAGGAAAAACAGACGTAAGAAGGTGGTGGGTTCCTTAAACACCACAATACCCACCAGCACCGTTCCTACGGCACCAATACCCGTCCACACCGCATAGGCCGTACCAATCGGGATGGTCTGCGTAGCTTTGATCAGCAAGGCCATACTGATGACCAGCGCCACCACAAAGCCGGCATACCAGCCATACATTTCATTCCCCGAAGCCTCTTTTGCCTTGCCCAAACAAAAAGCAAAAGTCACTTCAAACAAGCCCGCGATAATTAAGATAGTCCAGTTCATTTTTTTGGTTTTGTTTTAGTCCAAAAAGATAAATATTTTGCTTAGTGATTGCCAACAGCATTATTGACACTAAAAAATATTTTTCAAATCCTGACGACCTATAATGGCCATAATCTCAACGTCATCATTGTTAATTCTGTAAAAAATGCTGTCAGAACCACATACGCAACGTCTGTATCCTTTTTTAATGAAATCTACAGATTCGAATGAGTAGGGTTGTTGACTAATGATTTCAAAATACTCAAAGAATGTATTAAAATACCTATCAGCTTGATCCCCTCCAAATTTTTTAACACCATAGTGATGAATTCTAATCAGGTCTTCCTTTGCTGCATCGCTTAGCCTATACTTAGCCATTTAACAAATCCTTTGATTGTTTTAAGATTTGTTCTTTGTTATCCTCAGTAAACCCGCTGTTTTCAGCCTTCTCTAGCTTAGCTCTTATCCAGTCAATCTCAATTTGCTGCTTCCTGGCTTGCCTGATTAAATCATTGACGAGTTCACTTTTACTGGAATATTCTTTACTATCCACCTGTTCTTTCAACCACTCATCATTTGGTTTTGTGAATGATATACTTTGCCTTGACATAATTATAACTTTGATGTAAAAATACACCATATTCGAACCGAAAGCAAGTTTTTGAATTGTTGCCAGCAGGCATAGGTTCACAAATCAAAAACAAGTGTCTTCAATTCTGTATTAATGCTTTTGAATACATTATATTTTGGCAATTGAAAATTACAGTTTTTTTGGGTATTGAGATTTCATTTTTTCTTTACCCGACCGGACATACACTATCTGGTTCTCTTGCTGCATTTTAGTGAAACCCTTGCTCCGTCATGAATATTCGTACTTTTGAAGCGATGAAAAACAGCTTCAAAATACTGCTGGCAAGCCTTGTTGTTTTTATAATCAACGGTAATGCCTATACTTACGCACAAGTTACGCAACGAGATACAGTAATCAAATGGAATCATTTCGAGGAGTAAGATCAAAGATTCGAGCCACATTGAATCATGACAACTATAAATTAAATTTCATGGCTGTTTGCCCGGTAAACAAAAGCGTTGGGCTGCGCACTCTTGGCCTACGAGGGTATGGCCAGCAAAACAAGCAGGGAATTATGGCGTGGGCCTGTGTGGTAGCCATTCGCGAGTGAACCGGTAGAGTTTTAAAGAAAAACTTAAAAAGCCAAAAAATTGAGAGCATTAATAATCTATCCGTGAACGGCTCGAATGGCGTGGATAATTTCCTGTGTAGCTTTTGCGGCCATGCCCTCGTCAGCCTTGACTTTTTGGTACTTTTGGGTCAAGCCAAAAGTACAAAGAGAACTGGTGGTTTCTAGGAATTACCAGGAATGTTAAAAGCTCTTTATCAAAGCATAGCGAAAAGTTGTCATTGGTAGGAAAAAGATCAAAATAATTGATTCACATCACATTACAATAATATGAGAATGAGGGTTTTGAGCATTTCTCCCAAAAATTATCATAATAATGATGTCAAACTGAAAACAGATTATAATGGCATTTTGGATTAGAAGGGTGAAAATTCAGATGCCAGCGGCATCATATGTGTGTAGAAAAACTCCCTAAAAATCACGACCCTGCCAGGGTCGAATAATCTGACGACAAGTTGTTTATCCTCTATACGACTCTACGGAGTCGATCGAAACCTATTGTCCTGCTCTTTCTATAAACATATTAATCCCAAGGGATTAAAAATTAAACGGCGAAGGGATGTCAGTCCAGACACTTAGTATAATGATTCAGGATTTAGAGTTGACCTTCATCTGCATTCAGTTTCTTTTATCTTAAATTCCCATTAAATTTGCTGGAAATACCCAAGTTATGAGAAATACCATGATACTCATCCTGGCGTTGCTATCGCTGGGTCTGCTTGCACAGGAAAACCAAAAAGATGAATCAGGTGATAAACACGGCTACTGGAAGGAGAAGGACGGCCGGAATGATACAGAAGGTCAATACGACCACGGCCTGAAAACGGGCACCTGGAAAACATACTGGCCCAAAGGCATCATCAAGGAGATTACCGAATACAAGCAAGGCAAAAAGCACGGTATTGAAGTAAAGATTGATAACCGTGGCTATCTCGAGAGCGAAAACCACTATACTGAAGGAAAGCTGGATGGCGCGCAGAAAACCTACACGTATGGCGGCCATCTCCAGAGCTATGCCGAATACGAAAATGGAGCACTCAATGGCGTTAAAAAGACTTTTTACGAGCGAAGGCTGGGAAAACTCATGGAAGAATCGAGCTACAAAGAAGGCCAAAAGCACGGAGCTTCTTTATGGTATGATCGTGAGGGAAACCAGATTGCAGCCTACAACTACGAAGACGGGCAATTCGAGGGGTGGCAATACACGTTTCACCCTTCCGGGGATACGGCCACAGCCACTTTATACGAGAACAACCTGAAACAGGGGAAGTATTTCGAATATTATGAAGGCGGCGCGCTCAAAGTAGAAGGTCAACATGAAAACGACCTTCGGGAAGGCAAATGGTTTTACTACAACAAAGAAGGCGAACGCACTGAAAAGAGGCGTTTTAAAAAAGGGGAAGAGAAGTAGAAAGATTTGCACTTAAGCAGCCGGAGGCTGCAAGAATAGTATATCGGAATGGGACATTCCGACAAACTTACATTCCACACAAGGCGTTCGGCGGGGCGTCCCGCCCCGATGCCCTATCGTTGAAGCCTTTGGCTGAAAAACTATTGTACTGGTTTCAGGGTTTCCCCTCTGGAAACAAATCGTTTTGTTTGCTTCTCTCCTTTGCTGAAAGCAGCCGGAGACTGCAAGAATATCGTATCGGAAGCAGAGCTTCCGACAAACTTACATTCCGCACAAGGCGTTCGGCGGGTGTCCCGCCCCGATGCCCTATCGTTGAAGCCTTTGGCTGAAAAACTATTGTACTGGTTTCAGGAGTTCCCCTCTGGAAACAAATCGTTTTGTTTGCTTCTATCCTGCGCTGAAAGCAGCCGGAGGCTGCAAGAATATCGTATCGGAAGCAGAGCTTCCGACAAACTTTTAAGAATCAAAACAAAAAGCCGAAACGTATCTGTAAATGTATTAACCGTAAAAAACTTATCATCAAGGAATAACAAAAAGACTAAAGGTTTCCCCTGATGCCGATGCGAAAATCAAGCCCTTGACCGTCAACACTTTTTAAAGCTTCCTTGTCAGGCTCCCCTTCGGCTTCAAACTGAACATAGCGGTATTTCATGCCTAAGAGCATCTCGATATTGCTGTCTGGGAATAGGTCAAAAGACATCATCGCCTCCAGGTGGAAGCCGAGTGTTTCGGGATAGATAATATCATCAAGGTTGTCGGAATTCTTTTTTCGCTTCAGGATTCCTTCAAAGTAATAATCCGGACCGGCGTTAAACGTCGCTCCTGTCAGCCAGATATCCTCGTTTTTAGAGCGGATGGAATAATGCAACGACCCGCCAACCGCTTTATGAGCAATCGTGGCGCGTGATTTATTCTTGGAAGAGCCATAATTCTGTGCCTTGCTGATGTACACCAGACGATACGAACCATCCGCCGAAAGGCTGAACCCGGAAAACAGGTTTACCCCCACCCTGGCATCCAGTCCG
>JASMTJ010000606.1:0-1519 GCA_041694335.1 Bacteroidales bacterium | reverse complement strand
CAGAATGTTATGGTATGCAGGGGCAAGTGATGTGTTGAAAGTTGCAGGACTCTTTGACATAAGCCTTGATAAAGAGGATGAAATGTCGCTAGTGACCGCTGCCCAGATGGTTTGGCATTTTCTGGAAGGATGTGGAGCCAAAGAAGGAGATTATCCTCTTAAACCCATTGAGGAGTACGAATTGAAAGCGATTTACCTTGAAGAATATGATGAAACCCTGAAGTTTTATCATAATCCGGGGAATGACCGATGGTGGATTAACGTGCCGGACACAAAGGGTGGTAAAATTGTTCCATGCCATGCAGATGACTATAAATTGGCATTAAATAAAGAGCTTCCGCAAATTTGGTGGCGACATTTTATCAGAATAGCCGGTAATCATGAAATTACCAAACAATAATTTCGAGTTTCTATATGAAAAACGAAACCTTTACCGGGGAAATATAGTATATGGACTTATTTAAAAGCACAAATAATATACGTTCTTTTAATAATTGCAAGGGCCTGTTTATTAGTTGTTTGGTTGTTTTGCGAATTTTGCTTTTAAAACAAGTAACCCCTGTTTTTAAGAAGACCGGAAGCGGGAGTGTTATTTTTTTTATTTTATTTTGCATATCATCCAACGCTTTTGCCCAGTTTGATCCAATGTTTAGCCAGAATATGTTCAACCTGCTGAATGGTAATCCGGGATATGCCGGCAGCAGCGGACAGATGAATGTGATAGTGGCAAACCGCAACCAGTGGACAGGACTGGAGGGAGCTCCGGTTACAACGGTAGCAGGCGCAGATGCAGCCCTTGATATTTTTGGGAAAAGAGCAGGCGTTGGTCTTGAAGTGATGAACGATAATATTGGATTGTTTTCCAATTTGTTTATTAAAGCCTCATTTGCAAGGCAATTCCTGCTTCCGGTGGGCAGATTGGGAGTTGGCTTATCGGCCGGAGTGATTAGTCAGAGTTTCGATGGTACCGGTGTGGTCATCCCGGAGAGTGATTATCACGAAGAAAATGATCCGCTAATACCTGCCGAAGAAGTAAGCGGATTTACACCGGATTTTGGCCTTGGAGCTTTTTTTCAGGGAGATAAGTTGTATGCCGGTGTGGGAATTCAGCATTTATTTGCGCCCGAACCAAACTTTCAGGAGGATTTTTACGTATACATCCATCGCTCCGTATTTTTAACCGGAGGGTATACCATTAGCCCCAACGAGCGCAGATATAACCTGAAGCCGTCATTTTACGCCCGGGTTGGAGGTGGAAGTTGGCAAATCGACTGGAATCTGAATGTTGATTTTAGAGATAAGTACTGGGCAGGAATTACTTATCGTTATCAGGATGCTATTGTATTATTGGGGGGATTGAAATTATCCAATGGCGTTTGGGCCGGATACAGTTACGATATTTCAACATCTGCTTTATCGAAAGCAGGGAGTAACGGTTCACACGAAATAGTTGTCGGTTACTCGTTCGATTTGAATATAAATAAGCAAAGCAAGAGATATAAAAGTGTAAGATTCTTAT
>JASMTJ010000605.1:0-15609 GCA_041694335.1 Bacteroidales bacterium | reverse complement strand
GGCACTTGCGGACAAGTGGCCGGGGCGTCTTCCATCCTTCATGAAGTGAGAAGCTATCTTAACGAAAACAGTATTCAGGCAGAGGTGGTGGAGACGGGTTGCATTGGAATGTGCTGGGCTGAGCCTCTGATGGATATTCAGCTTCCCGGACGATCGCGACTCAGTCATCAAAATGTTGCCCCGGAAAATGTCACCGATATTCTGGATGCCACATTCAATTTTACAGTGGAAAGCGCAAAAGTGCTCGGACAATTCAAAAATGATTTTACAGAACCCTGGGAAGGGATTTCCTTTGTGGAAGATATTCCTTTTTACAAAAACCAGACCCGCAGGGTACTGAAATATTGCGGAAAAATAAATCCCTACAACCTTGATGAGTACATCGCAAACGGGGGCTTCAGAGCGCTCTCAGATACGCTTCTTTCTCAAACGCCGGCACAAATCAGAGACCAGGTGATAAAAAGCGGATTGAGAGGCCGCGGCGGAGGGGGTTACCTTACGGGAAAAAAGTGGGAAACAGCAGCACAGAGCCAGGGCGACCAAAAGTACCTGATTTGTAATGCTGATGAAAGCGATCCGGGAGCATTTATGGACCGGGCCATTATTGAGGGAAATCCTCATTTGCTGATAGAGGGTATGGCCCTGGCCGCATACGCCACCGGCATCAGCAAGAGCTATGTCTATATCCGCTCGTCATACGAGCTTGCTGTGGAAAGGCTGCTTAAGGCTATTGATGACTGTAAAGAGGCCGGCTTGCTCGGGCACAATATCCTGAACAGCGGCTTTAATTTCACCATCCAGCTGGCAACCAGCGCGGGAGCGTTCGTATGTGGTGAAGAAACCGCATTAATAAACAGTATTGAAGGAAAGCGCGGAATTCCCAGACCCCGACCGCCCTACCCTTCCCAAAGAGGTTTGTTTAATAAGCCAACGGTGGTAAATAATGTAGAGACGCTATCAAATGTTCCAATGATTATCGGGCGGGGCGTTGATGAATTCAGAAGTCTGGGAACAAAGGAAAGCCCCGGAACAAAGGTTTTTTCCTTGTCGGGAAAGATTGAGAAACCCGGCCTCATCGAGGTTCCGATGGGGCATACCTTAAAAGAAATCATTCATGATATTGCCGGAGGCATAAAAAACAACAAATCATTTAAAGCAGCACAAATTGGCGGCCCTTCGGGAAGTTGCCTGGTTGAAGAAAACCTCCAGACGCCCATCGATTATGAATCGCTCAGTCACATTGATGCGATTATGGGTTCTGGAGGATTAGTTGTGGCGGATGAAGATACGTGTATGGTCGACCTGTCGAAATTTTTTATCGGTTTTCTGAAGGATGCCAGTTGTGGCAAGTGCATCCCCTGCCGTGAGGGAACCCACCGCATGCTAGAAATTCTTGAAGACATCACCCGAAAACCACAGGACAGCAACCACAAGACCCTCGACAGGTTTAAAGGGGTGATGCAACTGGAAGAACTGGGAAAAGTCATCAGCGAAACCTCACTTTGCGGACTGGGGCAAACCGCTCCCAAACCGGTCTTAAGTGCGTTGAAGTATTTCCGCGAAGAATTTGAAGAGCATATTTACGAAAGAAAGTGCCGTGCAAATGTTTGCCGCGAGCTGCGGACGTATGAAATAGACCCGGAAGCATGCACCGGATGCACCCTTTGTATGGTGAAATGTCCTGAAAAAGCTATCATCGGAGCCGCCAAACATCCGCACTTTATCATCGAAAGCAAATGTACGGGTTGCGGTATCTGTTTGGAAGTATGCAAGTTTGATGCAGTGAAGTTAAAATAAGCATTATGTTGATTGACATTGAAGTAAACAACAAAATAATCAAAGCGAAAAAGGAAGAAAGCATCCTTTCGGCGTTGCAGCGCAACGGTCTGCACGTCCCGACGCTTTGCTACATGAAAGGTCTTTTGCCTACAGGTGCCTGCCGCATGTGCGTTGTGGAGGTGGAAGGTATGCCCGGACTGGTTCCGGCCTGCTCCTATCCTATCAACGGCTGGATGCGCATCAAAACACACTCCCCAAAAGTTATCACGGCCCGCAAAACGAATGTGGAGCTTTTGCTGTCAAACCACCCCGACGATTGTCTCTACTGCATCCGTAACGGAAACTGTGAACTGCAGCACTTAGCAGAAGAGCTCAACGTGCACGATCGCAGATTCTTCGGGAGTAAGAAAAAACAAAAGATAGACAACAGCAGCCCGGCCATTATCCGCGACCCCGATAAGTGCATCCTTTGCGGCAGGTGTGTGCGCTATTGCGATGAAGTTTTGGATATTGCAGCTATCGAATTTATCAGGAGGGGAACCAATGCCACTGTAGGACCTGAATTCAACAACGGCATCAACACTTCCACATGCATCAATTGCGGGCAATGCATCATGAACTGCCCCACCGGCGCCTTGCATGAGAGAACGTACCACAACAAAATCAGAAAGGCAGTCCATAATCCTGAAAAACATGTTATTGCCATCTCAGACAGCGCAATGGCCGTTTCTCTGGGAGAAGAATTCGGGGTAAAACCCGGCAAAAATGTTTCAGGCACACTGAATGCCGCACTGAGGTTGGCAGGGTTTAATGCCGTGTTCGATACAGCGTTTGGCGCCGATCTTTATCTGACGGAACTGGCCAAAGAAATTCTTGAAAGGAAAAACAGCGGGGAAACAACCACGCTCGTCTCAAATCACTGCCCGGCGTGGATGAGGCATCTCGACCAAACCGAAACAGATTTCAACATCGCAAAAGCAACGGTGTTGCCCCCGCAGCAGCAGATTTCGAAAATCATCAAAAGCTATTATGCGGAAAAAAAGGAATTAAATCCGGATAATATTTTTGTGGTATCGCTTAATTCTTGCACCGCAAAAAAAGAAGAAATCAACCGGAAGGAGTTCAGCGCTGGAGGAAACGCAAATGTTGATGTTTCGATGACTACACGCGAAACCGCCGATTTTATTAAGCTGCATGGCATCGATTTTCATCAGATTGAAGACGAGCTTACCGATCTGCCTTTCGGGATGACCAGCTCAGCAGGACAATTACAAACCATTTCGGGTGGATTGATTGAAGGATTGATCCGCAGCATGTTTTTGCAGGAGAACGATCGCGAACTACGCCCGGCAAGGATCACCCGCCTTCGCAACACCAAATCTGTGAAGGAATATATTTTCAAAAAAGGGAAGGAAAACATCTACCTTGTAGCGGTAAGCGGGATAAAAGAAGCCATGAACTTACTTGCTGAGGTGGAGCAAGGCATACGGAAGATAGATTTTCTGGAAGTGCTGGCATGCAAAGACGGGTGTATAAATGGCGGTGGACAACCGCTGAGGCAACCCGCCGATAATCTGAAGGCACGCCGTAAGGCTATCTACGAAATTGACAATAAAGGATCTATCAAAGTAGCTGAGAGAAACCCGGAAATTGAAGACCTGGCTAAACGGTTTATTGGTGAACTGGGTAGCAAAAAACGAAAAGAGCTTTTGCACATGAAGTTACAAAACACAAAATAATGAGTATAGCATCGCGATCCATATTGGTTTACACGATTCCTGATCGCTGCAGGGTTTGTTACACTTGCGTGCGCGAATGCCCTGCCAAGGCCATCCAAATCATGAACGGCCAGGCTCAGGTGATGCACGAGAGGTGCATCGGCTGCGGTAACTGTGTAAAAGTTTGTAGTCAGCAAGCCAAGGCATACATCAAGTTAAATGAAGAGGTGGAAGAACTGCTTTTATCTGACCATAAAGTAGCCGCCATAGTGGCACCAAGCTTCCCCGCCGAGTTTGGTGAGATAAAAGACTACAAACGCTTTGTGGGAATGATCAGGGCACTGGGGTTTGATTATGTGTCGGAAGTAGCTTTTGGTGCTGATTTGGTAGCCCGCAGATTCGACGAGATTATCCACAACACTGATAAGCCAATGATAACCAGCGATTGTCCCGCCATCGTGTTTTATGTGGAGCAGTACTTTCCTGATCTGGTTGAAAACCTTGCCCCGGTGGCCAGCCCTATGGTAGCCATGACCAGGGTGATGAAGAAAAAATATGGCGATGATATCAAAGTGGTATTTATTGGCCCCTGTGTGGCCAAGAAGGCAGAATCGACTGAAACAGAGCAGGAACTCACCTTTATCGAGTTACGTGAGATGTTTGAGAAAAAAGGGATCCGCTCAGATAAAGTCGAGCCATCCGATTTTGATCCTCCTCAAAGCGGTAAAGGGGCTATTTTCCCTGTAAGCAGAGGATTGCTTCAAAACATCAATGTGAAAGAAGATATCGATGATGGCCGGATGATAACCGCTGAAGGCAGAAGGAATTTCAAAGAAGCCATTAACGAATTTGAAAACGGTGTGATTGACCAAAACCTGGAGCTGCTTTGCTGCGAAGGCTGCATTATGGGGCCGGGAACCAACACTTTCAACAGCAACAAATATGCCCGCAAGGTGCGTGTGAACGAGTATGTGAAAGACAAGCTTAAAAAGCTGCACCGCAATCAGTGGGAAAAGGATATGGAGATCTATGGTTCCATAGATTTAAGCCAGACTTTTAAGCAAGCCGACCGCCGGATGTCAATGCCTTCACGTAAAGAAATTGATGATGTGCTGCTCCGCATTGGCAAAAAAACCCGGAAAGACCACCTGAACTGCGGCGCCTGTGGCTACCTCACCTGCGAGGAGCACGCCATCGCCATAATTCAGGGGCTGGCCGAAACGGAAATGTGCCTGCCCTACTCTATCGAAAAACTGCATGCTTCACTCAAAGATTTAAAAGTAAGTAACGACCAGCTCAACAGTGCCCGCGAAGCTCTTAAGCAACAGGAAAAGCTGGCTCACATGGGTCAGCTTTCGGCGGGCATTGCGCATGAGTTGAATAACCCGTTGGGTGTGATAATCATGTACAGTAACATCTTACTGGATGAGCTGGATCAGGACTCGGACTTCAGAGACGACCTGAAGCTTATTGTTGAGCAATCGGACCGCTGCAAAAGTATCGTCGGTGGCCTGTTGAATTTTGCCCGCAAAAACCAGGTGAAATTCGATAATACCAACCTGATGGATTTGGTGAACAAGAGCCTGAGTTCGGTCATCCTCCGACCGAACGTGACGTTGAACACCCGCAACCGGCTCACCAATCCGATGGCGACAGTGGATATTGAGCAGATGATCCAGGTGATTTCAAACCTGGCCAAGAACGCTATCGAAGCGATGCCCGACGGAGGAGAATTGACGGTGACCCTTGAGGATGAGCCTGAGACCATCAAAATTGTAGTGGCCGACCAGGGACAAGGAATCAGCAAAGAAAACCTCGAAAAGATTTTTGAACCATTCTTTACCACAAAAGAAATAGGAAAAGGTACCGGTCTGGGACTGGCCACCATTTATGGCATCGTAAAAATGCATAAAGGCCAGATTAAAGTGGATTCGAACACAGATGCCGAAGATGGGCCCACGGGGACAACATTTACGATCGCCCTGCCGCGGCATCCTGCTAAAGAAAATCAAGGACAAATAAAAGAATAACAATGAATAGAAGAGATCAAACAATATTAATTGTGGATGACGATCCGGATTATCTGTTTCAACTGAAAATGACCGTGGAGGGCTTCGGCTACAACACGATATCTGCCGACAGTCAAAAGGAGGCTGAACGTATCATCGCCGGGATGAAGCCCGACCTGGCCATCCTCGACCTGATGATGGAAAACGAGGACAGTGGCTTTATCCTGAGCTACAAGATGAAGAAAAAATATCCGGATGTACCTATTATTATTGCTACAGCAGTTACTGCTGAAACGGGAATGTCGTTCAACGTCGACAGCGAAGAGGAGCAGCAATGGATAAAGGCCGATCGCTTCCTCGATAAAGGGATAAAAAAAGAACAGCTCGAAAGCGAAATCAATAAACTAATCAATCAAGATTAAAAAATATGTCAACGCTCAAGGTACTGGTGGTAGATGATGAGCCCGGAATCCGTTCGGGGGTGTCACGAATCTTAAAAAACTTCAAGGTCGATTATCCATTTATGGATGAGCATATTGAATTCAATGTGCTGGAGGCATCCAGCGGTGAGGATGCCCTTGATATTATCACCGACCAGGCTCCTGAGATTATTTTGCTTGACAACAAGCTCCCGGGAATTCAGGGGATCGATGTGCTGGAAACCCTGAAAAAGAAACAGATTAAGAGCATCGTGGTGATGATCACCTCCTACGCTTCACTTGAGCTTGCCGTGAAAGCCACAAAAGACGGAGCCTACGATTTTATTCCGAAGCCTTTCACACCCCAGGAACTGCGGTCATCCATTGAAACTATCACCAAGCATGTTTTTCTCAAACAGATGACCAGCAAGCTGAATACGGAAGGGCGGCAAATCCGGTTCCAGTTTCTGTCGGTGCTTTCACACGAACTGAAATCGCCTATCAATGCGATTGAAGGATATATCGAAATGCTCCAAAACCGGCAGTTTGGTGATAATCTGCAGGAATACGATCAGATTTTGGAGCGCACCATGAAACGCGTGAAAGGCATGCGCACGCTGATTATGGATATGCTGGACCTGACCAAAATGGAAACCGGAAAAGCGCGCAGAAACGTCAAAAGATTTAATATCCTCGATTCTGTTTACGCCGCACTCGACGCTATGCAGCCCTACGCCATTCAGAAGGATGTTTCCATCCACGTAAACAGCCCCGATAAGATTGAAATCAATGGCGACCCAGAAGAATTCACAATCATCCTCAACAACCTGATATCGAACGGGATAAAGTACAATAAGGAAAAAGGCCGCGTGGATGTAAACGTCTCAGAAAAAGATGACCAGGTGAAAATTCAGGTGGTTGATACCGGTATTGGTATGGAAGAAGAAGAAACAAAAAAGCTTTTCCAGGATTTTGTGCGCATAAAAAACGAAAAGACAAAAAATATTTCAGGAAGCGGACTCGGGCTTTCCATCGTTAAAAAGTTAACAGATTCCTACAAAGGAAGCATAGAAATTTGGAGTAAACCCGATGAAGGTAGTACCTTTACACTCTGTTTTCCTAAACATTACGACAAATAAACATATATAAAGACGATTACGTATATTCTGATTATTTTTGCAGGAATACGTTATGACAGAGAGGAAGAACCAAAAAGAAACTGAATTAAAGAAAAATGAAAAAATTACCAGATAAAACAGTAGAGCGTCTAAGCCAGTATCGTCGATCACTGCTCAATTGCCTTGCTAACGGAAAGAAATACATTTTCTCGCATGAAATAGCAAACCTTCATCACATAACGCCTGTGCAGGTGCGCCGCGACATTATGCTCATCGGATACACCGGCACCCTCCGAAAAGGATACGATATCAAAGAAATTATCGATTTAATCGGAGAAATTATCGATAGCGAAACTGGACAAAATGTGGCTATTATCGGGCTCGGTAACCTGGGGCGTGCATTGGTAACCTACCTTAGCGGCAAAAGATCAAAGCTGATGATTAAAGCTTCTTTCGATATTAATCCCGAAAAGGTGGATCGGGTTTATGGCGGCGTAAATTGCTATCATATTGATAAAATTGATGACATTGTGAAAAATGAAAACATCAATATCGCCATCATTACCACCCCGGCCGAGGAAACACAAAAGATTTCGGAGATGCTTGTTAAAGCCGGAATTAAAGGTATTCTTAACTACACTCCAAAAGCTATCAACGTTCCCGATCATGTGTACCTTGAGGAGTACGACATGATTACTTCCCTTGAAAAAGTGGCCTTTTTCGTAAAGAAAAACAGTTTATCTGATTAACTTCGCGAAAATTTTCATTTGTGAGAGTATTTAACAATTTAGACGATATAAACGGCATTAAGAATCCCGTGGTTACCACGGGATCTTTTGATGGGGTCCACGTGGGACACACGATGATTATCAACCGCATTAACCGGTTGGCAAGAGAAATCGACGGTGAATCGGTATTGATTACTTTTTTTCCGCACCCACGTAAAGTGCTTTTTCCCGAATCCTCAGGCAAAGGACTCAAGCTTATTAATTCTCAGCGTGAAAAGATCAACCTGCTCGAGCGCACCGGACTCGACAACCTGGTCATCATCAATTTCACGCTCGAGTTTTCGAAAACCACCTCAGATGAGTTTGTCGAAAAAATTCTGGTCGATAAAATCGGAGCAAAGAAAGTAGTTATTGGATTTAACCACCATTTCGGGAACAACCGCGAAGGCGATTATGATAAGCTCTACGAGCAGGGCAAGCGGTTTGGTTTTACGGTAGAAGAAATTCCTGAACAAGAGTTACACAACGAAACCGTCAGCTCCACGAAAATCCGTGATGCTTTGCAAAAAGGAGATATCCAGAAAGCCAATGCCTATCTCGATCATCGCTATGTTATCACAGGAGAACTCCGCAGAATAAACCCCGCCGAGGGTTACCGCCATTTGGAGTGGTACAGAACGGCAATCGAAGAAGATTGTAAGCTGGTACCGCCTCCGGGGTTATATGCCGTGTGCACTTTTTATAAAGGACAGCAATACAAAGGAATGGCCGAAATCAATGAGAACAACGAAATGATTCTGGGTTGTAACCATAACAAGAATGTTATCGTCCACTTTTTCGATCTGGAAGAATCCCTTCAAGGGAGAATCACTACGATTCTTTTCGCAAAACGCATTGGTGATGTGCCGAATATTAAGGATGTGAAAAAACAGCAAAGCAAACTGCTGAGCACAAAAAACCTCATAGAAGAAATGATCTATTAATGGCAGATAAACCTCTGATAGAAGTTATTTTTTTGGGCACAGGCACCAGCACCGGCGTTCCGGTATTGGCCTGCAACTGCGAGGTTTGCACCTCAGCCGACCATCGCGACCACCGCAGTCGCACCTCAGCCATGGTTTCGGTCAACGGTAAAAACCTGGTTATAGACTGTGGCCCTGATTTCAGAATGCAGATGCTCGAAAATAAAATTGAAGATATCGACGCCATCCTCTTTACTCATGGCCATCGCGACCATACCGCCGGACTGGATGATATCAGAGGTTTTAATTTTATACTGAATAAGCGCATCGACGTGTACGGTTCTGACGAGGTATTCTCAGCGCTAAACGAACAGTTTCCTTACATTTTTAATAAAACCAAATATCTGGGCGCCCCAAAAATAAACGAGCACCGCATTTCGCTTCAAGAATTTGATGTGCATGGTGTGCCGGTTGTTCCAATCCAGACATGGCACCATAAAATGGAAGTCATTGCTTTCAGGATTTACGACTTCACCTACATCACCGATGCCAGCCTCATTACTCCCGAAGAAAAAGAAAAGATAAAAGGCTCAAAAGTTTTAGTTATCAATACCTTACGTAAATCATCGCACATCTCACACTTTTCCCTCCCCGAGGCACTCGAAATCATCAACGAAATTAATCCGGAAAAAGCTTATCTCACCCACATGAGCCATTTTATTGGCAAACATGAGGATATTGAAAATGAGCTCCCTGAAAATGTCCACCTCGCTTACGACGGGCTGAGGATTTCACTTTAGTTCTGAATCAAATCCAAGATGTTTCCTCAGTCGCTGTTGTGGGAGATAAAAATAAGTTTCGTCATTTGATTTCTCAGTCGCTGCCAGGGAAATAGTAAAGCCTGAAAAAGATTCCTCAGTCGCTCCGCTCCATCGGAATGACCCGCGATTTTAGGAGAACAAGAAAAATGGCGCGCCGACGCAACTAAAATGAAGCAAGGTATCGGCGCGCTATTTTTCGCCTCCATCTCCTAAAGAAACGTCTTTCCGAGGAAAAAGATCAAAAAATTGCATCACATTGAATCATGACAACTATAAATTGAATTTTATGGCTGTTGTCCAGAAAAACAAAAGCGTTCGGCTGCGCACTATTGGCCTACGTGGGTATGGCCAGCAAAACAAGCAGGGAATTATGGCGTGGGCGTGTGTGGTAGCCATTCGCAAGTGAACCGGTAGAATATTGATGAAAAACTTATAGGACCGAAAAGCCAAGAACAATACTAATCTATCAGAGAACGGCTCGAATGGCGTGGATAATTTCATGCGTAGTTTTTGCGGCCATGCCCACGTCAGCCTTGACCTTTTGGTACTTTTGGGTCAAGCCAAAAGTACAATATTGAGGCCTGTCGGTCTACTTTATTTATCAAGGATTTTTAGAGTTTATATTCAAAGCATAATGAAAAGTTGTCATTGGTATGGGAATTGCTGATCGATAGCGAGGCAATGGAGGGAGGAATCTATATCTTCTTACTTCTAAAAATCTATTTCAAAATTCAATAAGTAACTATCTCTACAGGTAAAACTGCCTATTTAGAAACCGGAATCTGAAAATCCGGACCAAAAAACCCAAAACATTCACAGCATGGCTTTTATAGGCTATTTAATCATTTGTTATTACTCTCTAATTTAGACTATAAATCGGCATCCAAATGCATAATTATTTTGTAATTTTGCTGTTAATAAAATAACAGAATCGTAGTTATGAAATTCAATCCGGAAAAGTGCAGAATAGCTGATGAACGCAAGAAGCCGTTCATCGATGCAGATGAAATATGGGAACACATCAACAGCGCACAACCCACAAAGGAAAAGGTACGCGAAATCATCAATAAATCTCTGAACAAACAGCGCCTCACGCTTGCCGAAACGGCAACACTGGCACAGGCGCATGATCCTGAACTGATTGAGGAAATTAAGATGGGCGCCAAAAAGCTTAAGGATACCATATACGGCAACCGGATTGTATTGTTTGCACCGCTCTATATCGGCAACAAGTGCGTAAACAACTGTTCGTATTGTGGTTTCAGGGCCTCGAATAAAGAAGCCATCCGAAAAACCCTTACCGACCAGGAGATTATCAACGAAGTGAAAGCTTTAGAGGACAACGGCCAGAAACGGCTGATTTTGGTGTATGGCGAGCACCCTCAGTATGATGCCGATTACATCGCACACACCGTCAAAACCGTATACAACGTCAAATCAGGAAATGGCGAAATCAGGAGGGTCAACATCAACGCTGCTCCGCTGGATATTGAAGGTTTCAGAAAAGTAAAAGATGCCGGAATAGGCACCTACCAGATATTCCAGGAAACGTATCATCCTGAAGTCTACAAAGAATATCACCTTGGCGGGAAAAAGCGCGACTACGATTACCGTTTGGTTTCTCTTGATAAAGCGCAGGAAGCCGGTTTGGACGACGTCGGTATCGGAGCGCTTTTCGGTCTTTATGACTGGCGTTTCGAAGTGCTCAGCCTCGTCCGTCATGCCAATCACCTCGAAGCCTGCTACAATGTGGGGCCGCATACTATCTCCTTTCCCCGCATCACAAAAGCGTCAGCCATCGGCATGACCGACAAGTATGTGGTCAGCGATGAAGAATTTACACGCATTATTGCCATCCTCCGCCTGGCCGTTCCTTACACCGGACTCATCCTCACTGCCCGCGAGCCGGAACATATCCGCAGGGAAGTAATGGAGTTTGGAGTGTCGCAAATCGACGGAGGCACCAAGCTGGAGCTGGGCTCTTACAGCGCTTCACAAAACGAAGAGCAAAACCTGAATAAAGAGCAGTTTACCATTAACGACAGCCGATCGCTGAATGAAATTATTGACGAACTGCTTGATGAAGAGTTCTTACCTTCATTCTGTACAGCCTGCTACAGGCTGGGAAGAACAGGAGAGCATTTTATGGAATTCTCCGTTCCCGGATTTATCAAGCGCTACTGCGCGCCCAATGCCATCCTTACCTTGTCGGAATACCTGATGGATTATGCCACACCCGATGTCAAGGAAAAAGGCTGGCGGGTGATTGAAGAAAACATTCAAAGTCTCGAAGGCCACAAACACGTTAAAACCGACGAAATCCGCCGGCGAGTGGAGCTTATCAAAGACGGGGAACGCGACTTGTATTTTTAAATCACAATTTGGACAAATCACAATTAAATCTCAATTTGCTAAATGACAAATTCAAAACCAAAATATAATAAAGAAGAACGGGCTTTTGAGTTTAAAAATAAATGCATTGAGTTACGAGAAGCGACCATCGAACTGAAGAAGGTTTTCATAGAAAGTATTGAAAAATCTCATCTGATTTTTATCGTTTTGAAAATTTGATATTAGGCATTATTTGGGATTTGTGATTTATTGCCAAATCTTGCACAGACATTTTTGATCAAATATTAATTAACTAGAGCTATGGATATGTTTAAAGTCTTGGGCATACTGATTAAAGACAGAATCAAAGAAGCCGGAAAAACACAAAAAGTACTCACTGCCAACAACCACCTCATTGCTTCGCGACTGGGTTTCCATGAGGTAAGCACCAGCACCTGCAGCCGCATGGGAATGATTATCCTGCAACTCAAGGGAAGTCCGGGCGAATGGACCATGCTCGAAAAACAGCTTAACGCCATCGAAGGAATCGAACTGCAAAACATGACGTTTACCGCTTAAATCAATACCAATGAAAAAACACATTCTCGGAATACAGATAGCAAATCCTGCTGAAGTAGGCGAAAAACTTCAAGACATACTCACAAAATACGGATGCACCATCCGCACACGCATGGGATTGCACAACGATGAAGAAGACGGATCGGAAGGCTTAATTATCCTCGAACTGATGGATGACTTGGAAGAAATCACCAACCTGAAGAAAGCTTTAAGCCAGCTTGATAATGTTGTTATTAAGGAAATGGTTTTTGAATAAACCTTTTTCAGCAATTCCTCAGTATCTTTTCCATACTTACAATTGTTTTTAGCGCATGCAGTAAATGGCAAACGCCTGCAGTGGCAATAACATAATTGTAATCCAACACTTTATAGTAGCATGAAAGTTTTTATACGTTATTTCACGTAGTTCCTCGTAAGTTGTTTTACGTATTTTTCTGTTTTTCCTGATAATTTTCTTGTTTTCGTTTGGCTTTCTTTAACATATGGTTATATCTTTAATCATAATTAACTTAACTAAAACGAGTACCCATGAAAAAAAGTATTTTTACCCTGGCATTTCTGACCTTAGTCAACCTACTAGTTTTCAACTTATTTACAGCAAACGGACAGGATTATCCTATTGCCAGAAATGACACCATCGACATCGTGTTTCCTTTATCAGCAGAAACCACCAACTTAACTGATTTGATTCTGGAAAATGATCATTGGCCGGATTCAATTAGTGTTAACTTCTTCCAGGCAGCAATTGTCGGAGCAGATAGTAATTCTGAAGATGAAATCATCATCAACAATGAAACCATTGAAGATGAATTATTTGTTTCAGATGGTATTGTCGAAGCAGGCTCTTACATGTTAAAAAACACTGAAGAACCAATACCTAACACAAGTCATTTGGACAGTGCCAAGGCGCAGGTCTACTTCAGAATCCACAATGAGAATCATGCTTACATTGATATTAATAACATCAAAGCATTGATAAACAACTTTGGCAGTCAGTTCTGGGATTTTGAATATAGCCACTTCTACGCTCCAGCTACCGACAGCTCTCAGACGGTATTCACTTCCGGCCTATGGATGGGCGGCATGAACCAGGAAAACCTGCACCTTGCCGCAGAGCTTTACCGCTATGGCCCCAACTTATCCGCCACGAATGCGGCAGATTTCTGGGCCGGCCCTATCGCCAATGAATATGATGCGGAGTACGACAGCAAATGGAAACATTCCATCTGGAAACTGGATAAAACAGAAGTGCTCAACCACATCAACAACTGGGAAGAACCCGGCTATGAGCCGATAGAAGCTATTGCTTCCTGGCCTGCAAATGGAGATATTGAAAATGGTGAAGCTGAAAAACTAGCACCCTTCTATGATAATGAGGCTGACGGTATGTATGATCCAATGATGGGCGACTACCCTATCATCCGTGGTGATCAAACCATCTTCTTCATAATGAATGATGCCCGTGGCGAGCATGAAAACACCAACGGAGCAGCCATGGATGTGGAAATCCATGTAATGGTTTACGGATATGACAAGCCAAACGACCATGTTTTGAATAACACTGTATTCTTCCATTACGAAATTTTCAACCGTTCTGCCAATAACTACACAGACACCTATTTCGGAACGTTTACCGACCTGGATATCGGTTGGGCGGATGACGACTACATCAGAAGCAACGTTGACCAAGGATATTATTATGGCTATAACGGTGATGATGTGGATGGTGACGGCCAACCACAAGCATACGGTGAATATCCTCCTGCACAGGCCGTTCACTTTTTAGCTGGCCCAGTGCTGGATGCAGATGAAACTGATAATCCCGCTTACGACGGCGATTGCAGCATCTTTGATTTTTCTTTGGAGGATGGTGAAGCCGACAAGGGCTATGCTATTAATGGCTTGAACTTTGGCAACGGCGTAGCCGATGACGAACGCGCAGGAATGACCAGGTTTGTCTCTTTCGGAAGAATGGGTGCCAATTATCAAACCGATCCCGATGTAGCTCAAGATTATTACAGCTATATGAAAGGACTTTGGAGAGACGGCTCTTCCATCCTTTATGGCGGAAATGGTCACTCTTCTGCAGGAGCTTACGGGCCGGAAGCTGATTTTATGTATCCCGGACAGACCGATCCTTGCAACTGGGGCACCGAAGGGCAAGACCCTAACGGCCCTGTTAACTGGACCGAAGAAGAAGCAGGAAATGCTGCGGGTGATCGCAGAGGTGTTGCCGCCTCAGGGCCATTCACCTTTGAAGCCGGCTCGGTAGAACAGCTTGATATTGCATACGTTTATTCGCGCAGTATCGACCCGGAAACCAGCTCATCGGCCAAATTGATGAGTGATATTAACATCCTCAACACCATGGCGGCCAACAACGAGCTTGAACTGAATAATCCGGGAGAAGTGCTCGGACAAGAAGAAAACAACACAAATACGGGTTCCGCAATTAAGGCCCACCCAAATCCGGCTGACGATATTCTTTATATTTCCGGCATAAGTGATGATATGAAATACAAAGTGGTTGAAATGACAGGTCAAACTGTACTTGAAGGAGAACTTAACAGTGATCGCATTAACGTCAGCCACCTCGAGTCAGGAATCTACCTGCTGGTGATTTACAACAACGAAAGTAAAGTCACCAAGAAAATATCCATTAAGTGATGGTTGGTTAATATTTGATTTTGAATGATTAGAGCCGCTTAACGCGATGCCCTTCCTGAAAAAAGCCACTAGCTGATTCAGGGAGGGTTTTTTTTGATAATTATTAATAAGTTAACATTATAAACCCAATCCATATCTCTTATTTTTTTATTTTTATCTAATCGATTATTTTATAAAATGATCATATCTGTATCTCAAATTAATGTTTCTTTAAGATTTATTCTCAACCTGAGAATAAAGATACCTATCAAACCTATTCACTAAATCAATTTATTAAGTATGAAAAAGATTGCTTTTCTTTTTATGGGATTTTTGCTCACAAACCTTATTTTTTCGCAAACCACTGTACATAAACTTATTGACCCGATTGCCATTGACGGCAACCCTGATGAGAGTTTCTGGAATCTGAATTTGGAGCTTAGCAATAATCCGGGCGGTTCTGACAATAGCGCAACATTTGGCTTGCTATGGAACGATA
>JASMTJ010000604.1:0-10042 GCA_041694335.1 Bacteroidales bacterium | reverse complement strand
ACTCGGTGTCGCCCTTCTGCAAAGCAGGCGGGCCAAAGCTTTTGGAGAGTGTCTCCGCTGTAAAAGAACGTTGTTGTCAAAAGCGAGTGCAAATGTAGAAATCTTTTTTGGAATAAAAAGGGGTTTTTGAAAATAAAATTGATAAAAACAGTAAAGTGTTTAATGCCAACATTAAAAAATTTTCAAAAAAAGATCGCGTACTGACTTTAGGGGGATAATTTCTGTTTGATACTGACTTTTGTCCATACTTTTTTCATTGTAAGCGGATATAAATATTTTCTCAAAGCCCAGTTTATCTGCTTCTTTTATGCGCTGTTCAATTTTGTTTATACTCCTGATCTCCCCTGAAAGTCCTACCTCGGCAGCAAAACAATACTTTTTGCTGAGGGCAATATCTTCATTAGATGAGAGGATTGAGGCCACCACAGCCAAATCTATGGCCGGGTCATCTACTTTGATTCCTCCGGCGATATTTAAAAAAACATCTTTGGCACTTAACCGAAATCCATTTCTTTTTTCCAGCACTGCCAGAAGCATATTCAGGCGCTTTACGTCAAATCCTGTAGCAGATCGTTGTGGGGTGCCATAAGCAGCCGTTGAAACCAGCGCTTGTACTTCTATCAGGATAGGCCGCATTCCTTCGAGGGTGGCAGAGATAGCCACTCCGCTCAGGTCATTATTCTGATGAGATAGCAATATTTCTGAAGGATTAGTAACTTCTCTTAACCCTTCGTTATTCATATCAAAAATACCTAATTCAGATGCCGAGCCAAACCTGTTTTTTAGAGTGCGTAAAATGCGGTAACCATAATTCCGATCGCCTTCAAATTGAAGTACAGTATCTACCATATGTTCCAGCACTTTAGGGCCTGCCAGATTTCCTGCTTTGGTAATATGCCCGATGAGGAATAGCGGAGTGTTAAGATATTTAGCATATTGCTGCAATTCAGCGGCGCATTCTCTGATTTGAGAAACGCTGCCTGCGGCAGAATCAAGGTTTTGGGAGTGGAGTGTCTGGACCGAGTCTACAATTATTAGTTCGGGCTTTACACTTTTAATATGACTGATAACAGTGTCAAGGTCGGTTTCAGTTACTATAAAACAGTTGTCGTTTTGATAACCAATACGTTCAGCCCGGAGTCTGATTTGCTGTTCGCTCTCCTCACCGGATACATATAAAACCTTCAACTTTGTGAGTGAAACGGCCATTTGTAGCAAAAGCGTGGACTTTCCGATACCCGGTTCGCCCCCTACTAATACAATACTTCCGTATACCAGTCCGCCACCTAAAACGCGGTTCAGCTCTTTGCTGTTTAGGTTTATGCGTTCTTCACGATTGTACGTGATGTCTTTGATTTTCCGCGGAAGCGATTTTTCTTTTACCCCAGAACGTGAAGTTGCTTTTGCAGATGCTTTCTCAATAACTTCTTCCACGTAGGTGTTCCATTCGCTGCATGAAGGGCATTTCCCGATCCATTGCGATGAGTGGGCGCCACAGTTTTGGCAGTAGTATCTGGTTTTCGCTTTGGCCAATTTAGCTTTGCTTTATTTTTTCAATAATTGAAGAAGTAGAATACCCATCAAGAAAATCAAGTGTTTTTATTTCACCCCCAGTACTTTTGAGGATGTCATATCCTACGATGTCCTCCGGCTTGTAATCAGCACCTTTCACAAGGATGTCAGGTTGTACGAGCTTTATGAGCTTGTAGGGTGTTTCTTCATCAAATAAAACTACGTAATCAATAAATGAGAGCGAAGCGAGGATAAGTGCTCTGGATTGCTCATCCTGAACAGGGCGCTCTTTGCCTTTAATCTTCTGTACAGATTTGTCGGTATTGAGGCCGACAATCATGAAGTCAGCCATGTCGCTGGCTTTCGCCAGATAATCAATATGTCCTTTATGCAGCAGATCGAAACAACCATTGGTGAAAACTATCTTTTTTTTCCTGAAACGGATTCTTGCTAGTTGCGGTTGTATACTTTCGTTATCAACGATTTTTGCGTTTAAGATGTCAAGCTGTGTCATTTTCTGTTTTTTTCTTTTTATTCAAAACCGGCAAAAGACCGAATGAGGCTGAACCCAACACGACAATCATTAACTGCTGAGCGGTCCAAAGCAGCCAGCCCATCGCATATCCTGAAGAAGGAGGGATATGATACAGCACCAATGTTTCAGCTACAATGGCCGGATATATTCCAATTCCGCCCTGAACTACGATGATGCCTATCGAACCAAACATTAGCACAATCAGGCTTGCATTAAGGTTTAGTGCGGAAGTGTCAGCAAGTGAGTAGAAAACCACATGGGTCATCATCCAGTATGAAACCCAAATTAAAATGGTGTACAGGATAAAAAGCCAGGGTTTTTCCATGTCCTTTAGTGAACCAATACCCTCAAGAAACCCTTTGACCATTTCTTTTGCCTTGATATAAAGATAATTATGCTGATAACGACGTCTGATTCTGTAAAGTAAAATCAGCATCAGCAAAATAAAAATCCCTACAATATAGAATACAATATTCGGATTTTGCAGGGACTCCAGTTTCATAGCTACAGGGTCAAATATTTTTTCGTTCATATAGCTCTGCAGCCTATCGAAATTAATGGCGATGGTGATGGCAAAGAGCACAATAAGTGTAAGCAAATCGATAGCTCTTTCTGTAATCACTGTTCCGATGCTTTTGTTGATGGGGATTTTTTCATAGCGCGTTAAAGCCCCGCACTTGCTCACCTCTCCTAATCGGGGCAGCGCCAGGTTGGCAAGGTACCCGATAAAAACCGCCATAATGATATTCAGGTTTTTGGGGTTGTATCCCATTGGCTTCAGGAGCATTTTCCACCGCAGTGACCTGAATACGTGACTGGCAATACCAACAATCATGGACAAATAAAACCATGTAAAATCGGCATGGACAAAAGAGTCGTAGATTTCTTTTTTTTGACCGGGCGTGAGGTTTCTCAAAAAGAGCCAGATAAAGAAAACGCCAAGTCCCAGAAAAAAAAGAAACTGAAAAATGTTAAGTAACTTTTTTTTCAAACGCGTCAGATTTTATTTTTCTCATCCGGGAAGATCACCTTAGGTTCAAAAGCCTTTGCTTCGTTGTAGTCCATGGTGGCATAAGCTGCAATAATAATAAGATCGCCCGCTACTGCTTTCCGGGCGGCAGCGCCGTTAAGCGAGATTTGACCTGTGCCTCGCTCCCCTTTAATAACGTAGGTGTCGAGACGTTCGCCATTATTAATATTCAGCACCTGTACTTTTTCAAATTCTAAAAGGTCGGCAGCTTCCATCAGGTCTTCATCAATACTGATGCTTCCGATGTAATGCAGGTCGGCCTGAGTTATCGTAGCCCGGTGTATTTTCGATTTCAGAACTTCAACATTCATAGTTCTCTTCCTTTATTTTAAAATGCAATATTATCAATTAATCTGACATTTCCGAGATATGCGGCGATACAACCACGCACACTCCTCGCCTCATTCCATTTGCTGACAGGCTGTAAGTCTTGACTGTCAACTATTTCAAAATACTCTACACTGAAACCATTTTTATTCAGTGTTTCAACAACATAACGTTTAACGCCTTCAACTGTTTCTTTATTTTTCTTTTCAGATGCTGAAAGTAGCGTTTGATAGATGAGCGGTGCTTTTTTCCTTTCTTCCTGTGTGAGCCTCTGGTTTCTTGAGCTCATTGCCAGGCCGTCATTTTCTCTGATAGTGGGGATTCCTTTGATTTTTATATTCAAATTCTCCTTTTCAACCAACTTGCGGATGATGGCCAGTTGCTGAAAATCTTTTTCCCCAAAATAGGCCTTGTCGGGATTGACGATTTCAAACAGACGGTGAACCACTACTGCCACACCATTAAAATGTCCGGGTCTGAACTTTCCTTCCATCACCTTTTCCAACGGTCCGAAATCGTATTGTTTTTTTACTTCTTCCGGATACATTTCCTCTACAGATGGGGCAAAAACATAATCGGTATGATGTTTTTCCAGTTTATTGATATCGCCCTGCACATCGCGCGGATATTTCTCAAGATCTTCTTTGTTGTTAAACTGTATAGGATTGACAAAAATGCTGACCACAACAATGTCATGCTCCTCGCTGGCATGATCAACAAGCTTAAGGTGCCCCTCATGCAAAGCTCCCATGGTGGGCACAAAACCTACCGTTTTGCCTACTTCACGATCTTTCTTCAGAGTGTCCTGAAGCGCTTTTATAGTGTTTTTGATTTGAATCATTACTTATACAAAGTTAACCATTAAAAAATGGGATGGCAATCTGTCAATTTTGATTAACAATAGCAGCGATATCCCTTTCCAGTGTTTCTTCAGGCGATTCGATGATACGTCCGGCTTCAAGATCATCTTTGTAGAAAATAAAAGTAGGAACCCGAATAATATCCAGATTGTCAATCAGATTTCCCGGCGCATTCTTGTCTGTATCCACGGCTATAAAAGACATTTCCTTTTTGTAGCCTGTTTCATCCATAATTTTCAGAAAACGCGGAACCTGCACCTGTGAATCATGACACCAGGTGCCTAAAACCACTTTAATATCAAAATCTGCCAGTTTACCTGGATCAAGCTTAGCTGATTCCGGAGTATAGTTCTTGTATTGTTTTTTGTGATACAGGCAGAATAACTCATCTGCTTCGAGCTGTAAGCGGGTAATATCTCCAACAAGGTGTGTTTTGTCCTGCGCTTCATTTTCAGGATGTTCCTGCCCCAGCAGACTGATTCCTGAAAAGAAAACCATGAATACGACGGCGTAAACTGCTTTCATGTTTTATTATTTTGGCTGCAAAAGTAAACAATCTCGAAAGACAGAGGCTTTTCAATCTCGTTTAATTAAAACAATTCTAAATAATTATCTTTGCAGTAAGAAAAGAAATGGTGTTATCACGGTTTTTGCGCCTTTATATGAAGGGTGGCAATGACGGACAATGAATTCCGGCTGTTTTGCATCCAAATCAGTATAAAATAGATTGGTTATGATTTCAAAAAGAATGAAGCTTGCAGATGCTGTGCATATGAATTATCTGCTCTTGTATGTTATCGACAGGTTTGGGATTAAATTGGGTTTTGGCGATAAATCGGTTGAAGAGGTTTGTAAGGAATATGATGTAGATAGTGAATTTTTTATAGAGATTGTAAACAGCTTTGTGGATGAGAACTATATTCCTTCGAGCGACATCTACACGTTCCCTACTGAGCAGGCAGTGGAATATTTAAAGAACACTCATTCCAACTATCTGGAAGTGCAGATTCCTGAAATTGAAGCGCAGATTCATGAAATGGTTCAAAACTGCAGCCTCGACAAGAAGAACGTAATCATACTTAACAACTTTTTCGAGGAATACCGGCAGGAGCTTGAAACGCATATCAAACGCGAAGAAGAGGCGGTTTTTCCCTATGTACTGAAAGTGACTGAAGCTTTCAGAAATAAAGAGGTGTCGAAAGAGCTCATCGAAGAAATGAAAAAATACAGTATCAGCGATTTTGCCAGCGAGCATGACAATGTAGAGGAAAAACTTTATGATTTAAAGAATATCATCATCAAGTACCTGCCACCGGTAGATAATCCCCACTTATGCCATAAAATCCTGATAGAACTTTTTAACCTTGAAAAAGATCTGAATGATCATGCTTTGCTCGAAGATCGGTTGGTTGTTCCTATCGTGGCTGAAAAAGAAGCTTATTTAAGACAGATTTATACTCAACAATAAAGCCATGGAAAACACCAAAATAGCCATTATTTCAGAGGCTATAATCCTCAGGAGAGGGCTGCGGGCTTTTCTGTTGAATAGTCTTGATTCATCGCTGATTATAGAGGAATTCAGAACTCCGGAAGATTTTCGGGAAAGTTTTTCCTTTAGCCAGTTTTCGCTTGTGTTTTTGCAACAATCGGCGCTGAATGAATTTTCCAGGGATGAAAAGCTGCTTAAACAGGTTTCAGACATGTATCTTATAACCATCTATGAACAGGAGACGCCTCCGGAAAATGCCCCCTATGTTACTGACTCTCTTTATTGCCGTGTAACAGATGAGGAGATGGCAGAAAAACTGAACGTATGGAAAAATGAATGGCTTGATGACCTGATGGCCAATTCTGTGGAGCGCGATCTTTCTGATCGCGAAAAGAATGTTTTGAAACTGGTGGCCAAAGGCATGACAAACAAGGAAGTGGCTGAGGCTCTTTTTTTGAGCCCCCACACCGTGATAACGCATCGTAAAAACATTACAAAGAAATTAGGCATTCAAACCGTGTCAGGCCTCACGGTTTATGCTTTGATAAATAACCTTATCGATCCTTCAGAGGTAAATAAGTAGAAAATACCATGATTTAGGGATATTTTGTTTGAGTAGCCTTCATACTTTTGTTTCATAATAAAATGTTAAAATGAAAAGGGCTGCTGAAAACCTGGGACGAATATTAATTGTAGTATCCATTGTTTGGATGTTACACAATTATTATTCTAACTGGCACTACCACCGATTACCCAACGGAGTGCTGGTGGTCCATGCCCATCCCTTTTCGGCCGGAGAACATTCTAAAACACCTTTTCCTGTGGATGAGCATAAGCACGAAAGTTCGCAGCTTCTTGTATTTGATCACAGCAATGTGGTGTTTTTTTTAGCTGTTTTCCTTATGGCTTTTTGCCTGCATTTTCTTTTTCATAGAAAAAAACGGATTTTCCATCCTGTTTTTTACCGGATCTCTTTTTACAGTCAGTATTATCATCTTAGGGCGCCCCCGCTTGATTCATAAAATTCAGTTCTTTTTGCTTTTAGATTAATCGGCCTTATGAAAGGTCTTGAGAAATATGTGCACCATAGCACGATGTAGAAATTTTATGAGTCAGAAATATGAAAATCAAATTAATTGTTTTTGTCAGCTTATTTATATCCGTTCCTTTTTTATTGAACGGCCAGGAAGGTTTTATTCGTTACGAGCCCAAAGATATGAGTCAGATCTCGGAGGTGGGGATACCCGAAGAAAATTACACTGACGCTAATGTGTTCGGACATGTGATTGACAAAAATACAGGCGAGCACCTTCCTTTTATGCATCTAATCATCAAAAACACCAGTATAGGGGCTGCAACAGATGAAACAGGTCATTATCTTTTGGTAAACCTTCCGGAAGGGGAATACACTTTGAAAGCCCAGGCGATGGGGTATAAATCCAAAGAGCTTAGGGTTACATTTAAAAAAGGTGTAACCAAGGAAATCAACCTGGAATTGACCCCTGATTTTATTAATGCTGAAGGGATCGTGGTTACTGCTAACCGAAACGAAGTGAGCCGCAGGGATGCTACCAACGTAGTGAATGTACTCGAAAGTAAGATGCTCGAAAAGACGCATTCTGCTAATATTGCTGAAGGACTGAACTTTCAGCCCGGCGTTAGGGTAGAAAACAACTGTCAAAACTGCGGATTCACCCAGCTCAGAATGAACGGAATGGAAGGCCCTTATACGCAGCTTCTAATTGACGGGCATTCGGTGATGAGTGCTTTGAGCAGTGTTTACGGATTGGAGCAAATACCGGCCAGTATGGTTGAACGCGTTGAAGTGATCAGGGGTGGTGGCTCGGTGCTGTATGGATCAAATGCCATTGCAGGAACAGTTAATATTATTACCAAGGAGCCTACCAAGAACTCATTTAATGCCTCCGCCACCCAAGGATTAATCAGCGAAGGCGTCAATGATAATGTCGTTTCGATGAATGCTTCCTTGGTTACTGACGACTATCAGAACGGACTTTTCCTGTTTGCTCAGCATCGCGACCGTGATCCATTCAATGCCAATCCCGATGCATTATGGGATGCTGACGGTGATGGCGTAAATGAAACCAAAGACGATTTTTCGGAAGTGTTTGCCATCAAAAGTACCAACTTCGGATTACGGGCATACCACCGCATCAATCAGCGGAAGAAGATATCGCTGGAATATCATCACTTAGGTGAGTTCCGCAGAGGGGGAAACAAATTTGACATGCCTGCTCATTTTGCGGATATCGCAGAGCAGGCTCGCTCGAGTGTTAACGGGGGAACATTTACATACGATTATCTGAGCGACAATCTCAGGCATGATATCAGCCTTTACAACAGCTTTCAGCATATCGACAGAGCCACTTACTATGGGGCAGAGCAAGACCCTAATGCTTATGGGCAGACCACAGAGTTGACCAATATCACCGGGATGCAATATACCGGGTACCTCGAAGAACTGTTTTTCGCTTCGGCCACACTCTCGGCAGGAGCAGAATTTAAGTATTCCGACCTGAAGGATGATAAGCTGAACAGCGGATCGGTGTTGCCCATAAGTCGCCAGGAATACAACAACGTAGGTGTTTACTCCGAGAGCGAATGGGATCTGAAAGGCGCCAAATTCAAAGCGGGTGTCAGGGCCGATAAAAACAGCCTGCTTGACAAGGTGATTTTGAGTCCTAGAGCTAATTTCCTGCTGAGCCTGAACAGCACCACGCAGATGCGTGCCACATATTCGCAGGGGTTCAGGGCTCCACAGATCTTTGATGAGGACTTACACATTGAAGTGTCGGGAGCCAGCGCCGTGCGAACAATCAACAGCGAAAACCTGAAAGAAGAGCGTTCGCAAAGCTTTACCTTATCTCTTGATAACACCAACGCAATTGGTGAATGGCAAACTTATTTTATGGTAGATGGATTCTACACTTCGCTTAACGACCAGTTTGTCAAAGAAATCCAACAGGATGAAGAGGGCGTGGCCTATCTGTTCCGTAAAAACGGACATGGGGCAGAGGTGTATGGTGTGAACCTTGAAGGAAAAGTAGCTCCTTCCGAAAAAGTGTCCTTTTCGGCAGGCTGGACCTTTCAGCGCTCCAAATACAAAGAAGAGGAACTGGTGTGGGAGTCGGAGAACGGCAGCCAGGCGGTGACCACCAACAATATCCTGCGCACACCCGACAGCTATGGCTATTTCCTGATTAATGCCGAGCCAAACCATTATTGGAACCTTACCCTTAACGGGAATTACTCAGGCGAGATGGACCTTCCGCACCTGATTAATCCGGAAAACGAGTATACCATCATCGAGAAAAGCAATCCGTATATCGATCTTGGCGTCCGCGTGGAGCGCCATTTCCATATCGACAACAATGTTGATTTCGTGGTATTCACCGGAATGAAAAATATCCTGAATCATTACCAGGATGATTTCGATGCAGGTATCAACCGCGATGCCGGTTATATCTACGGAGTTTCTTATCCAAGGATGATTTATTTCGGGGTGAAACTGAAAAACTAATAGTTAAACAAAGAATTATGCCGCTTTCAATGACCAGGAGCTTTATCCTTAAACCGTTTGCACTTTGTGAACACATGAAGGGGGAAGTTGTTAACAATGTGTAAATCCAGAATAATAATACATTAAAGCGATGAGTAGAATAGGAATTTTTTTCGCCTCCGCCATGGGAAATACAGAGACTGCAGCCATGGACATAATGAATGAGTTTGGTGACGATAAAGCTGATGTGATTCATGTTACAGATGCCGATAAAAGCACTGTTGAGAAATATGATTTTTTGGTGATTGGTGGCTCTACCTGGGGCGCCGGTGAAGTGCAGGATGATATGGATGACTTTTTTGAGGAGTTGGACAAGGCCAACCTGAAAGGGAAGAAAGTAGCCCTGTTCGGACTCGGTGACCAGGAAGCTTATCCTTTTGCTTTCGCCGATTCGCTCGGAAAGCTCTACGATCACATGAAAGAGCTGGATGCCGAAATAGTCGGTACAGGATGGCCTACCAAAGATTACCATTACGACAGCTCTAAAGCTGAGCGCGACGGTAAGTTTGTAGGTTTAGTGCTCGACGTGGATGTTCAACCCGATAAATCTGCGGAGCGAATCAAAAAATGGGTTACGCAGTTAAAGAAAGAGTTTAAGTAATTTTCAAAGGCGTCATGAGAGTGGCGCCTTTTTTATTTCAGGGAAGTATTAAAAAGAAAAAAGGGTTGCCAAAAAGGCAACCCTGCATGTCTCTGTTCAACCCTGTAT
>JASMTJ010000603.1:0-6452 GCA_041694335.1 Bacteroidales bacterium | reverse complement strand
CCAGCCATAAATATGGCTTGGATTATTTAGGGAATCCGGTTTACTATGAAGAAGAGGAGGATACCAGGTACACCTATGCCTCCGGCGATTCTGTTTTTCACTATTCAAACGGACAGTTTCATCTGCTTTACGATTTTTCAGCTGCGGTTGGGGATTCATGGATTGTTGATATCACTGATATTGCTGGTGACTGCAACGACACGGCTATAGTGCAAGTGGTTGCCACTGGCACCACCGAAATGAATGGTGAGGAACTGCGCACCATCACCCTCGAGCCCGTAAACAACAGCTATCTAACCATCCGATCAACTTGTGTGGAAAAATTTGGCGCGAAAATAAACGAAACAGGAGATATCGGCATTGGCCCCTTTCCCGGCTATCAGATTTGTGACGCAGGAAGTATTCAGCCAGATATTCTGGAGCTCCGGTGTTATTCCGATGATTCATTTCCGGTGTACAATTTTTCTGATGTTGCATGCGATTTCCAGACAGGCAGTGGTTCCGACTACCTCTTTTTTGAGCCCGATCAAAAGAAAGCTTTTGCCAGTCCCGGAATTGCCGACACGGTATACAGCATTGCCTTTGATACCGTATATGAAGCAGGAAATTATTCGTGGTTCTTCGAAAATTTCAAGATTTTTGGTGATTGGATAGAGGCTGATGAGTGCGAATTCTGGGGGTCTCTTGAGTGTCTCTCATTTATCCATCCTTCATGGTTGGGAGAACCGGTGGCATATGACAACAACGGGCTTTATACATTTTATAATTTGGATGCAGAACCTATCAACATCAATATCGCGCTGCAAGTGGGAGATTCCGCACTAATTTATGAAGATTCGCAGCAGGTCTTTTATATGAAAGCGATGGGAGAAGAATTGTCAGAAATCCTTGGAATCACTGACACAGTGAAGAAGTTCGAAATACTGCATTACACTTCTGAGGGATCTATTATAAACTCTGATCTGCACCAGCATGAAATTGTGATTGGCCAATCACTTGGACTCACCTCCTTTTTCCGGATTGATCATTTCCCGGAAATACTCGTTCCGCTGCATCTCATCGGAAATACAGCCCCCGAGGCCGGACTTACCACAATCACCAATGCGGATCTCTACGATTATCAGCCCGGCGATGTTATCCAATATGAAATAGTAGAGGCATCCAATAGCAGTGGTTATAGACGCTACGAAAAGTACTATTATCTTACACGGGAAGAAAACTCCGACAGCCTCATTTATACGGCAGAAAAAACAAGCTTTTACGCAGATTCAGCCACAGCAAGTATTGACACTGTCGAATTGATCTATCAGAAAAACAGTTTGATTGACAGCATCCCTTTTGGCAGGCCTGGCCAGGGTTATATGGGACGCCTGGAGTATAGAAGGCTTTTCCAGGAAGACTATTGCGGGCAATCGCTTTGGACCTACAAAACAAGTGGAACCGGCTTGATCTATTGTGAAGCTGACGACTGCTGGGGACCAACAGATACATACGGCGAAACAACGTTTTATAGTGAAGAAGTATTAGGTATTGGTTTATATTGGTCTTTTGCTGATGCGCAGTACGGACATCAGGAAAAATCTGTTATCTATTTTGACAAAGGAGAATACAGTTGCGGAGAGGAAGTGAGTGTAGGAATTGAAGAAGTTGTTCTTTTTGAGGACTATTTTGAGATTTATCCGAATCCCGTATCCAGCCAGCTAACTGTCAGTAACCTAAAAAATATCGTAGGACGGCTTGCTGTTTATGATACGCAAGGACGTTCAGTACTTATTCAGAAGTTGAACAGGGGCCGCAATGTAGTTCAAACAACCGATCTTAAAAAAGGGATGTATATCATCAAAGTTGAAAGTCCTGAAAACACCTTCCAAAGCAAGTTTGTTAAGCAGTAAAATTTTCATTTATGCTGATTCAAGCACTTCTTTTACTGCTTGGTTTCTTACTTTTAATTAAAGGTGCCGGATGGCTTGTTGATGGGGCATCTGCATTGGCGAAGAAGTATCACATTTCTGATCTCGCCATTGGACTCACGATAGTGGCCTTTGGAACTTCCGCGCCTGAGATGGTAGTTAACACTATCGCAGCAAGCCAAGGGTATTTCAGTATTGTTTTTGGCAACGTTATCGGCAGCAATAACTTTAACTTGTTTATTATTCTTGGGATTGCCGGACTTATCACTCCGCTGGTGGTGCAGTCATCCACAGTGTGGAGAGAAATCCCGTTCTCCTTTTTGATCACGATCCTGGTTCTTGCATTAGTGCTGTTTTTTCCCGGAGGAAATACCCTTGTGCTTACAGCAATTGAAGGGGGCGTTTTACTGATGCTCTTTGCAGGATTTCTTTATTATGTTTATCGTCAACTAAAAACCGACCCCGGAATAGAAGGCGAGATAGCTCCATCGCTTTCAAACACCCGCATTTGGATTTACATCATCATCGGGCTTGGCGGTTTAGTTGGCGGTGGGCAGCTGGTTGTTGACAACGCTGTGAAAATCGCAACTTTTCTTGGAATGAGCGAAAAGTTAGTCGGATTAACTATCGTAGCTGCAGGCACCTCTCTTCCCGAACTGGCAACTTCGGTGGTGGCCGCTACGAAAAAGAATGTGGATATTGCCGTCGGCAACATCATCGGATCGAATATCTTTAACCTGCTGCTGGTTCTTGGATTAAGCGCGGTAGTAAATCCACTTGAATACACCAGATCTTTCCATTTCGATATTGCGCTCCTGGCCGGAGGTACTGCATTTCTCTTCATCGCAATGTTTACAGGACAACGTAAAAAACTTGACAGATGGGAAGCATTTATTCTTCTGGCTGTATTTCTGGTTTATACAACAAATATGATTATTACAAGCGCTTAATCATGTAGAGGTATAACTGAAATAGGGCATGTTTTATCCAAACAAAACCTATTGCCCTCTGTTACTGCCTAAAATTTACAGAAAATGATTCCTGACAACGAACAAGTTGTTCTGCACAAAAAGAAAGTAATTTCGAACCGCGAAATTGCGCCGGGCGTGTTTTACCTGACCTTTGAAAAAACCGGTCCTTTCAAGGCCGGACAAACGGTGGCCGTCGGTGTGGTACCGGGGATTGAGCCACGGCTCTACAGCATCGCCAGCGGAGAAAAGGAGCGAGAGATGAGCATCCTCTACATCGTGGTGCCGGGTGGTTTTCTGACACCACGTATGGCTGAACTTGTTAAAGGCGACACGGTTTTTGTATCAGGTGCTTTTGGCACTTTCTACGGAACTAAAGAACCTGCCTACTGGATTGCTTCAGGAACAGGTATTGCCCCCTATCACAGCATGTATTTGAGTGGACTGACCCAAAACAAAATTCTCATTCATGGCGGACGAAAACTGGATTCTTTCTACTTCAGCGATCAGTTTCTGCCTTTCTTTAAGGAAAATTACATACGCTGTTGCTCACAGGAGTCGGGCGATGGCGTGTATGAAGGACGGCTGACCAACTATTTGCGTGAGCAGCAAAACCTCCCTCCCGATTATAAGTATTACCTTTGCGGCAGTTCTGAAATGGTCGTAGAAGCCCGCGATATCCTGATAGAAAAAGGCATTGCGTTTGACAATATCTTTGCAGAGATATATTTTTAGGCTAAAGTCTCATTTCGGAAAGATTTAGAAGAGGAAGCATTATGGTTAAGGAGAAAGAATTTTTAGTCGGAAAAACAATATCAGACCTTCAGGAACTGGCCAAAGAGCGCGGATGGCCGAAGTTTACGGCACGTCAGCTAACGGAATGGATTTATCAGAAAAATGTATCCAGCTTCGAAGAGATGACCAATATCTCAAAAAAGATCCGGCAGGAACTGGAGCAGGATTTTGAAGTCGGACTTACGCCACATATCAAAGTCAGCACCTCCACCGACGGTACTAAAAAGTATCTTTATCCGTATGGTCCATTGAAGTTCATCGAAACCGCCTATATTCCCGAAGAGAGCAGAAATACGCTGTGCGTCTCCTCGCAGATAGGCTGCAAGATGGGATGCCTTTTTTGCATGACCGGAAAGCAGGGCTTCCAGGGCAACCTCACTCCCGGACAAATTGTGAACCAGGTGCTGAGCCTGCCGGAGCGCGAAAAACTAACCAACATCGTTTATATGGGGATGGGCGAGCCTTTCGACAACCTGAAAGCGGTGATGAAAAGTGTGGAAATCTTCACTGCCGACTGGGGATTGGGAATGAGTCCGAAACGGATAACTGTTTCAACCATCGGCATTATTCCGGCTATGAAAGAGTTTATCGAAAACTCCAACGCCCACCTTGCCATCAGTCTGCACTCTCCTTTTGAGGATGAGCGTCGCAAGCTTATGCCTATCGAAAGTGTCTACTCCTTGCCACAGCTCATCGACACACTGCATGAATATGACTTCGGACGACAACGCCGCGTTTCATTCGAGTACATCATGTTTAAAGGGCTGAACGATCAGAAAAAGCATGTGAACCAAATTACTAAACTACTGCATGGTTTAAGGGCACGCCTTAACCTGATTCGCTTCCACCCTATTCCCGGCACACCACTCGAAGGAACCGATGACGCTACGATTGAATGGTTCAGGGATGAGCTCAATAAAAAAGGAGTAAAAACCACCATCAGGGCTTCGCGCGGACAAGACATCGAAGCGGCGTGCGGACTACTTTCTACGAAGGAAATGGTGAAAATGCAGGAGCCCGATTTCTAATCAGAAAAAATATAAGACAGCTTTTCTAATAGGATTTTATGAGAGATGGGGCGCGTAAGCACCTCATCCACATTGGCAGGCGTAAAATTTCTCGCCGAAGCTGAGCTAATCATGATAATTGGTATCGTGTAGTTCATGGCTTTGATCTGTGATATTTTATCCAGCGTTTCAGATCTGTCGCTGGTATTGTTTATTAAAACAGCATCCGGTTCATTTGATTTGCCTAAATACCTCAGCGCATTAGCGGTATCTTCTTCCCAGATTATTTGGATTCTTGTTTTTTTGAGAATCGCTTTTATAAAATCCACATTTGACTTATGATCGTCAATAATCAAAAGCTTTCGGTTGGTCCAGGAAGAGGCACTATTTCCGGCACCTGAAAGTTCTTGCGCTTCAGATAATTGCTCTCTTTTCCGGTAAGGAAAATAAATCTCCACAGTAGTCCCCTCGCCGTGTTCAGAAACCACCTGAAGGTGCCCTCCCAACATATCAGTCAGGTACTTAGCGAGCGTCAGCCCCGCCCCTACTCCTTCGTAGAGTCTTTTCCCACTGACATCCAATTTCCTGAAAAAGTCAAAAATATGCGATAGTTGCTCTTTCCTTATTCCTATGCCGGTGTCTTTCACGTAAATCGAATACCCGGCGCTTTTCGCACTGACAGCAAGTGTAACTTCTCCCTGGTCGGTAAACTTAAAGGCATTATCCAGCAAATGGCTGAGCAGATCTTCGAGTTTTTCAGGATCGGTCAGCACTTTTTTACCTTCAAAAGAGGCCGGCACTATAACATTGAAAGTTAGTCTTGTGCGTGTTTTGTAAGCAAACTTGGATTTTAATCCGGAGAACAGCTCTTCTAAATCAACATCTGAAAGCGAAGGCTGAACATCTTCGGTTGCCAGCCTCGAAAGCTCAAGGATATCGCTCAGCAGTTTCATCAGGCGCTCGCTGTCCTCTCTCACAATGGTGGCATACTCCTTTTCTTCGGGGTTTGTGGCCGATTCTGCCAGCAAGTCGCTGTATCCGGTAATCCGGTTCATAGGCGTCCGAATCTCATGCGAGATATTTCTGAGAAACTCAGACTTCAAACGGTCAGACTCCTGGGCCCTGAACTTGGCCTTCTCGGCTTCCTCGGTTTTCTTTATCCGTTCCTCGATCTCTAACTCCAGCTCATGGGTCTGCTCCTTCACTCTGCGCTCCAGCTCACGGTTGAAAGACTCGAGGGTGGTGTTCAGCTCACGCTGCCGCCGGTAGCGGCGCATCAGCGAGGCAGCAAAAAATATCACAACCACCACTACGGCAGCCAAAATAATCAAGTCGCGAAGTTCTTTCTGGCGGGCCAGCTCCTTCCTTAGCTGCTCATTCTTTTCCTTTTGCTGCTCTGTCCTGTATTTAACCTCTAAGCGCATCAGCTCACGCCTGCTTTCTGATTTATCCGCTTTATCCAAAACATCCAAAAGCTCGTTATGAGCTTTCAAGGCTTCAGAAGAATTTCCGGAAGCAGCCAACACGGAAGCCTTTAACCTGATGAGATTTTCCTGCAGCAGCAGGTCATTCGACTTTTCCGCCACATCAAACCCTTTTGTTAGATAGTGAATTGCCTTGTGGTAACGCCGCTCTGTCTTATGCACTTTAGCAAGTTGATGAAAAACTTCGGCCTTAAGGCTGTTGGGTGAATTTTGGTCAAGCGCCGCTTCTGCTTCATGGAGATTGCTTAAGGCTTTGGTTGACAGTTTGTTTTCCTGGTACACCTCCGC
>JASMTJ010000602.1:0-4087 GCA_041694335.1 Bacteroidales bacterium | reverse complement strand
ACGCCCTTTACGTGGCTCCTTCGGCGCCACTCCAAGGTCGCCGCTGTGCTCGGCGTTAAATGTAAAAAGGAGAATCGGCCAGTTGGACAATAAAGAAGATGTTAAATACGCATTCGATTTCTTTCATGTGATTTTGTTGATTTTTCTAGTGTCACTTATTTCCTGTGTCATAGCATTTTGGTTTCAAAATTTTGAAACTTCTTTTGCAGTTGCGAATACAGGGGCTTCAATAGGTATCCTGTTGGCGGCAATCTCAGCACGCTCTGCGAAGCGAGTAATTGATAGGGGAATTCTGATTTTGGGTATGCTTTGTACAGTGAGCTTTCAAATCTGGTCAATGGCTGCGGCTTAGTATTTAACAAGGCCATTAAGGTTGTTCCGGGCCGATGACCCTCCACCGGACGCCCTTGCCAGGGCGCCGCTTATGGTTGGCGTTAGAGGGATATCATGGATCTTAAAGAGTTTGTGTCAGAAACCCTGGTTCAGATCACTGAAGGTGTCAGTGATGCACAACGCCGAACAGAAGGGCAAGAAGGTGTTCAAATCAGTCCTCCTTTGCAGGGAAATCTAAATACCGCGTCGGAACACGGGTTTGTCTCTACGAGCAATGGAAAGGCCCAAGTCGTCAAATTCGATGTGGCCCTGACAGTTACCAGTAGTGAGAAAGGAAAAGGCGGAATAGGTGTGTTTTCCGGTATGTTGAACGTTGGTGGTGGAGTCGAGTCAGGGTCAGAGAATTCCTCTTTGAGCAGAGTTCAGTTCGCAATTCCATTGATGTTACCGGGTGGTGGAAATAAACCTCTCTAACAATTAGTTCCAGTTCGTTCCGGGCCTGACGGCCCTCCACCGGACGCCCTTTTCTACGCTTCGCTGCGTAAAGCTCGCCGCTGAACAAAAGCGTTAGGGCAAAAGGATAAGGATGGAATCTCCGCAGGTAATCCAAAAAATCTCCAAAGATATCAAGGATCTTAAAGAGAAAGGCTGTGAATCGCTCAGTATTGATGGGTTCGAGCAGTACCTAAAGGAAATCTCGAAGGAAACAACAAAATCAACAGATATTCAGCTCGCGGAATATACCGCTCAGCATCAGGCAAACCTCGAAAAATACAGGGAGGACAGGGCCGAGTGGAGGGAGCTTTTTAGGGCAACAATTTCTCATGGACAGTCCACCCTAAAGCTTCTGTCTATATTGAATGGCGGGGCGGCGGTCGCCCTCCTGGCATTTATCGGGAAGATATGGACTCAGGATTTTCCGGCTTCCGATATCGCAGTGTATCTACCATTAGCTCTGTTCGTTTACTGCGTTGGTGTTGGTGTAGCTGGCTTAGCACAGATATTCAGCTTCGCTTCTCAGCACCTTTTCACATACGGCAGGGAGAAGAGTGGAGAGATTGTCAGAGGCTTCGCTTTGTCATTTGCTATTGTTTCACTTTTAGCATTTTTCAGCGGCTCATATGTGGCATACATTGGATTTTTGGGGGCTTAACCTACCCTAACCAGGCCAAGCACGGCGACGCCTACTACATTGCGGCTTCGCCTCCATTTCGTAGCCGCGCATGTTGGCTGGCGTTAAAGGTAGGCAAGGAGTCATGGCACGGAAGCGATTTCTGGATGGAACACTAAGACTCGACGATCTTTCGGAAGTCACTGGTCTACGCATAACCCAAGTGGCAACTGGAACAGGCAGAGCTTTTCGAGTAATTGCATTACCGGGTGAGGAAATTGTTTACTGGTCGTTCTGGCGCGGAAAAGTAAACCGCTTCGCTAGTAAACAAGCGGAAGAGCTGAAGGTCCCTGTCGATTTTGAATCACACCTTTATGGGCAGTAACTGAAATTTAAATACCGGTATGAGCCTAGCGAGTACATTTTTGGCGGGCTTTTTTGTATGGCGACTGCTGGTTTATTTCAGGTAGATACGGACAGCTCAAACGCAATGGTCGCGTTGTTCAGTGGGGTAGGCCTCTTTCAATTCGTGCAAGCATACAGGGCAAAAACAGCCCTCAAAAACCTTTAACAAGACGCAGCAGTACGCGGCCGATGGCCGCCGGACGCCCTTTCCATGGCTCCTTCGTCGCCATTCCAAGGTCGCCGCTGTGCTTAGCGTTAAATAATCTCATAGGGGGTCAGCTATGTTTGGATTTGGAAGAAAAAAAGAAGACCCAGACCGTAAAGTAGTCCGCGAGCAATTTGAATCAGTCGTCAAGGCATTGCGTCAAGCCGATGCAGCTTCACGAGTTGCAGTCGGACATACCATAAATATGATGAATAGTATGTTTCATCAAACCTACGGTGGTGTTGACGGTTTCCTTAGAACACCGAAGTCACAACGCAACGAGTACATGCAAAAGCTATCCAATATGGAAGTTGTGTTTCAGGAAGAAAAACAAGATCCATTGTCTTCACTTGGAGTTGCTCTTTTCAAGATGTGGGTGGGCTCCGTTTCTGAGCAAGACAATGAACTTATTGGGAAATTTAGTCGCGAACTTGAGATTTTAAGCAAAGAAGGCGATATCGGCGGTTGAACATAAAATATTTAACAATTGCATTAAATTCGTTCCGGCCCGACGGGCCTCCACCGGACGGCTTTTTCTCCGCTTCGCTGCGTAAAAGCCGCCGTTTATGCAGGCGTTAAGAGTCAAGGTCGAGGAGTGTAGTCTATGATGAAATTTGTAATAGTATCTTTAGTTTTTCTCTTGAGTGCATGTGCTAGCAATCAGCATGTCGTTCAGAATCCATACAGCAAGGCTGACGTCGCGGCTAAAATTTATGAACATAAATCCGAGTTTGGAGAGCATCGAATTTATGGTCCGGTTATAGAAGTTTCATATGGAAATATGGTAATTGTGGATGATCTTTCTGTTCAGTTAATGAAAACAGAAAATGATAATTATTATCTACGAGTTCACAACTATTATCAAAAAGATTGGAAATATTTAGAGAGTATTACAACTTTAGACAAAGAAACTATTCCTCTTCAAGAAGTAGACCGCAATGTGAGTATCTGCACGCAAATGGCGTGTAACCATACTGAGGTTGGATTTGCCCCATTGTCTAAGGCGAGGCACCTGACGGGAATGAAGGACTTCAAGGTAAGAATAAATGGTCGTAGGCATGGAAGTATGGTAGTTGTGCTACCCAAAGCTTACATAAAGGCATTTATGGAGAGGGCCGGGTAGGCTCTTGACTTGAAAAAGTAAGACTTAAATCGGTATCTATTTGAATATTATAGGGGGGGATAGGTGAGAGGGGCTTCTCAACTTGTAATTTTCATTATGGGTTCCTTTTTTGTTCTCTCATGGCTGCAGGAGCATGCCTTTATTTTTTCGTGGCTTTTTAGTGCAGCGCTTTGGTTGATTCCAGTTCTAGCTATAACAGCTGCTTTTGTATATGGATATGAGAGACTAAATTTCATAGATATTTTATATGATAAACTGGTTTGGTATGGAGCCATGCGGTGCGCATCTTGCTTCTATCAGTGGCAGAGCAGAAAAAATACGCCCCCTGCTAAATGCCCGAAATGTGGCACTAAAAACATTCACACGGTCGAGCTGAAGGAAAAAGCCGTACACAGGTTAAAGAAAAAAAGCTTAACGGCAGAGGATTGGGCAGAAATACGGAAAATGGAAGTGCAAAGCTTCGTTCCGGGTTGGTTTGTGCTGATAGCATTGCTGTTCGTTGTAGAACTTGTCTATCTCGCAACAAGCTATAGCTCTTAACAAGGCAATTAAATTCGTTCCGGCCTGCGGCCTCCACCGGACGTCCCTGTCGGGCCGCCGTTTATTGCAGGCGTTAGTGGCAAAGGCATCGGCCCTTTGGGGAGGCTGTGTGCCAGTGGCCTTGGTGCCGGGCTTGGTAGCTAAACCCGCTTAATCTGGTGAGCACCAAGGCCGTCAGAGTCCGCGTCTGATTTGGTTGCGTCACTCAGCAACAGAGTTGGTAGTAAATTCGGTGTTCGTCGTTTGGGGCTGTCCGCCGACAATCTATTCTGGATCTGGTACCTTTGAGTACAGGTTCATCCACCGCTGACTTGGCGGTGGATTCAAACAAACGGTATCGGCTCCAGCCGGTGCAAGGAAACGGAGTAGG
>JASMTJ010000601.1:0-15650 GCA_041694335.1 Bacteroidales bacterium | reverse complement strand
AGGCACCTGTGCAACAGATGCTGAAAAGTATCAGATTAAATAGCACAGAAGACACAGATCATCCCGGTAGTAGTTGCTACCGGGATTTTTTTATTCCTCTACGTCCATAAAACGCCGCATTCCGGGAGTGGCATGTGTGCGCATCACCCCTTCAGGATTGGTAAAGATAAAGTAAGCCTCCAGGTCATCGCGTTGAGCCACCATTTCTTTAGCCTTATCGAGCCCCATCACCATAAAAGCAGTAGCAAAGGCATCGGCAGTGGCAGCATCCCGCGCCATTACCGAAGCGCTCAGCATAAAGTGCTTTACCGGATAACCGGTCTTTGGGTTAATGGTATGCGAATATCTCACGCCATTTTTCTCGTAATATTTTCTGTAGTTGCCTGAGGTGGCCAAAGCCCTGTTTTTGAGCGACACCACTGCTTTAATCGTCCGGGGGGAGGTGCTGTTTTCGGTGGGCTTTTCTATCCCCACCTTCCAGAGGCCGAGGCCGGGTTTTTTTCCATTCGCCAAAACCTCACCTCCGATATCCACAAGATAGTTTTCTATCCCCTGCTCTTCCAGAAAAGAACCCACAAGGTCGACAGAGTAGCCCTGAGCAATCGCGTTAAAGTCGATCATTACATTCTCATTGGTTTTGATGATGCGGTCTCCGTTAAGACTCACCTTCTTGTAACCAACATACTGCATAATGCTGTCGACTTTGTCCTCCGGCAACATTTCAGGATCTTTAAAACCAAAGCCCCAGGCATTGACCAGGGGCATCACCGTCATGTCAAAAGCGCCATCAGTTATCTGCGCTACTTCTATTCCTTTAAGAAAAACTTCACGGAAGATTTCATCCACCGTATCCGATTGGTTGCTGTTTACCAACGAAATAACCGACGAAGGCTGATATACGGAGGCGCTCATATCAAAGGCATCGAGCAGCGAATCAATTTCCTGCTGAAAGTCCCGCTGTTCTTCATCATAATATGTTACAGCGTAGTAAGTGCCTTGTGCTGCACCCGTTAGCTTTACTGCTGGGCCTGAATTAAAGTTCTTACATCCTGCTAAAGCTAATAGCATCAATAAAATGAATATGTTTCTCATAGTGATTATATTCTTCTAACAAAGATAAGAGGAAATGTAAACACAAAACAGGAAGTATAACTATTTTGGAAAATTTCTCTATTTAAATTAAATTCGATAAAGCAAAGCCATACACACTTCCGTTAGATTTACCGCCTGCACCGAAAAGTACGTTCGGGTGGGCTCTCTTCGATGCCTGCGCTTCGCTGGCATCTGTGGTTGGGATGAACTAATCAAAAGTGTAAGCAAACTCGCATTACTCCTTTCGGGAAAAGCGCGGAACCTCTACCCCATTGGTATCGTCTGTCCAGAGAATACTGGTGATCCACCATCGATTACCATCGTGGATAAGCTGGTAACTGTTAATTCCCTTTTCCTCAGATGCTGCTCCTTTGGCGTAATAAACCTGGAAAACATGCGCGATACCGTTGTATTCATCAACGGTTTTGGTAATCTCATATTCGAGGAAAGAATTGTTGGAGTAGTTGTTTTTTCCAATCTCCACAAATTCATTAAGCGAAAAGGAGTGATAAATGTTGTTGCCCGATGAATCGTGCTGCAAAAAGCTAATCGTGGCATCCGGGTCAAATAAATTACTGAAGGCTTCCCAATCCCTAACCTTAACGGGATCTCCGCTAATGATGTTGAGCACTTCATTTACAATACGGTCGATGCTGTTTACTGCATTGTCATTTTGTTGGGCAGTCAGGCCAACAGAAAGCAGGAAAAGCAAAAGGAGTGCGGATATCTTTTTCATAAAGAGATTTTTTATGACAAGATATAAAAAAATCCCGCTGTGTAGCGGGATTAAAGAGTTTATCCTCCGAAGTCATCAAATGCGATATTCTCCGGTGGCACGCCATAATCATCTAGCATTTTCAATACAGCCTGGTTCATCATCGGCGGTCCGCAGATATAGTATTCTATCTCTTCGGGCTCGGAGTGCTGCTTCAGGTAATTATCCATAATCACATTGTGGATAAACCCGATATCCCCTTTCCAGTTATCTTCCGGCAAGGGCTCGGAAAGCGCGATGTGGAAATCGAAGTTATCATTGTTCTGTTCAATCTCTTCGAATTCGTCTACATAGAAAAGCTCTCTTAGCGAACGTCCCCCATACCAGAACGATACTTTACGGTCGGTATGCAAGGTCTTAAACAGGTGGAAAAGGTGTGAGCGCATGGGCGCCATACCGGCACCACCACCAATAAACATCATTTCGCGATCGGTTTCTTTGATAAAGAACTCACCGTAAGGTCCTGAAATATCAACTTTATCGCCTGGCTTAAGATTAAAGATGTAAGAAGATGCGATTCCCGGATTCACGTTCATGAAACCACCTTTTTTGCGGTCGAACGGAGGGGTAGCAATACGCACGTTCAGTTTAATCACCTGGTCTTCGGCAGGATAGCTGGCCATAGAGTAGGCTCTGAAGATCGGCTCAGGATTCTTCATCTTCAAATCCCACATATTGAATTTGTCCCAGTCTTCGCGGTATTCTTTATCCACCTCAATGTTTTTGTAATCCACCTCACAAGGCGGTATATCAATCTGGATATATCCTCCGGACTTAAAGTCGAGGCGCTCACCTTCAGGAAGTTTTACTACAAACTCCTTGATAAAGGTCGCCACGTTTTTATTGGAAACCACCTCGCAGGTCCATTTCTGGATACCAAATACTTCAGGCGGTACGGAGACTTTCATGTCTTCACGCACTTTCACCTGACAGCCAAGGCGCCAGTCGTTTTGCTGTTCTTTCCGTGTAAAGAAACCTTTTTCGGTAGGCAGAATCGTTCCGCCGCCTTCATGCACCTGCGCCTCACACATACCGCAGGTACCACCCCCACCGCATGCGGAGGGCAGCAGAATGCCGTTGGTTGAAAGGGTGCTAAGCAATGTAGAGCCTGGCTCTGTTTCTATTTCTTTCTCTTCGTTAATTTCGATGGTTACCTTGCCCTGTGGGGTCAGCTTCTTCCTGGCAAAAATCAACAATCCCACCAGGAGAAGTATGATTACCAGAAAGGCTCCGATACTCACAGCAACCACGCCAGTTAAACCAGTTTCGAGTAATATCATTGTTATTCGTGTTTATTATAATTTGATTCCCATAAAACTCATAAATGCAATACCCATCAGACCGGTAATGATAAACGTAATACCGAGACCTCTTAATGGAGCAGGCACGTTTGAGTACCTGATTTTTTCGCGGATAGCTGCGATAGCTACGATAGCCAGGAACCAGCCTACGCCAGAGCCCAGACCGAAGGATGTCGCTTCAGCGATGTTTGCATAATCTCTTTCCTGCATAAAGAGTGAACCACCAAGAATAGAGCAGTTCACCGCGATCAGCGGAAGGAAAATCCCCAAAGAAGAGTAGAGAGCAGGGCTGAACTTTTCGATCACCATCTCCACCAGCTGCACCATAGAGGCAATAACAGCGATAAACATGATAAACGACAGGAAGCTCAGGTCCACGTCAGCAAGTCCGGGCGAAAGCCATGTTAAAGCTCCGGGCTGAAGGATGAATTCATTTATAAGGTAATCTACGGGCACTGTGATACCTAATACAAAGATAACCGCAGCCCCTAACCCAACAGAGGTCTCCACTGTTTTGGATACCGCCAGGTATGAACACATACCCAGGAAGTAAGCGAAAACCATGTTGTCGATAAAAATCGATTTGACAAATATGTTAATTAAATCTTCCATTGTATTCTATTTTACCGGTTCACAATTAGTTTTCTTCAATTAATTCTCTGTCGCGATAGCGCTGCACCCAGATGATTGCACCTACAATAATAAGTGCCATTGGAGGCAGGATTGCAAAACCGTTATTCACATACCCCATTTCGTAGAATGACTCCGGAATAACCTGGTAACCATAGAGTGATCCTGAACCGAACAGCTCTCTGAAGAAACCAACCACTACCAAAATCCATCCATATCCGAGGGCATTGCCGATACCATCGAGCAATGAAGGCCAGGGCTTGTTGTTCATAGCAAAAGCCTCAAAACGACCCATAATGATACAGTTGGTAATAATAAGGCCCACAAATACTGAAAGCTGCTTACTCACATCATATGCAAAGGCTTTCAGCACCTGGTCTACCAGAATTACCAGTGAGGCAATTACGGTGAGCTGCACGATAATTCGAATACGTGGCGGGATCGTATTTCTTAAAAGGGAAATAACCACATTACCAATAGCCATTACGGCAATTACAGATAATGACATCACCACGGAAGGCTCTAACTTAGCTGTTACGGCCAGTGCGGAGCAAATACCCAAAACCTGCACGGTAATTGGGTTTTCGCGTCCCAGCGGCGTGGTAATCAGCTTTCTGTTTCTCATAGAGAACAATGGTTCTCTTGTTTTCTTTTCTTCAGCCATAACTTATATGATGTGTTTTTTTACAAAAGGTTCATAAATTGATAAAACATCTTTCAGCATCTTACTCACACCATCGCTGGTGATAGTTCCACCTGAAATACCATCAACACCATGTTTGGGGTCAATCTTGCTGTTTTCAACACCGCCCTTCACCACTTTGATGGAAGTAAACTCATAATCTTTATTGAAAATGGTTTTCCCAACAAATTGGTCCTGGAATTCGCGGTTAGCAATCTCAGCACCCAGCCCTGGTGTTTCGCTCTTATGCCCGAAAGTGGCACCTCTTACAGTGCGGAAGTCGCTCTTGAGGGCGATGTTACCCCATACCGGGCCCCAAAGGCCTTTACCCCTTAGCGGGATAATGAATGAAGTATCGCCGTTGTTAGTAAACACATAAATCGGAAAGTGAGGCTCCCCTTTGACTTTACCTTCGAGCTTATTCAACTCATCGGCCAAATCAATTTCAAAGGCTCTGAAATCTCCTTCAACTAATTCACCTTCCTTATATTTACTAATGATATTCCCTTCAGTATCGATAACCCACTCTTCGTTAACATACTTGTCGTAGGCTTCAGGAATCTCCGTTTTAGACTCGGGACGCACATCAGCTGATGCGAGTATCCCGCTCATTTTTTCTACGCGCTCGTTAAACTCCTGACGTGGCTTCAATAATGTAGCTGCAGAAGAAAGGATAATTGCAACCACAATAACCATCAGGCCGGCGTAAGTGAATATGTACTTATTTGTAAACATTCTATTTCGTTTTTTATGATTAATTATCCGGCAACAGCCTTCAGGCGTTTGTTGCGGCGTTTAATGTTACCCTGAACAACGTAATGGTCAATCAGCGGAGCAAAGACATTCATCAGCAGGATAGCCAGCATCATTCCTTCGGGGTAGGCCGGGTTAAACACCCTGATCAATACTACCAGAATCCCGATAAGGAATCCATAAATGTATTTTCCGCGTGTGGTTTGCGATGCAGATACGGGATCGGTCGCCATGTAAACCGCACCAAAAGCAAATCCACCCATTACCAGATGGTAGTATGCCGGCAGTTCCATATAAGCGTTTCCACCCACAAGGTTAAAAACAAAGCCCATAAACAGAGCACCGGCAACTGTACTTAGAATGATCCTCCAGCTACCTACTCCTGATCCAATAAGGATTACCATACCTATAAGCACGGCTAAGGTGGATGTTTCACCTATTGATCCGGGGATAAATCCGTAAAACATATCCATAAAACCTGGCATGCTGCTCACATCGCCTGCTGAAGCAAGTGCCATCGGCGTTGCTCCTGAAAAGGCATCGGCTTTCTCGGCAATCCATACTTTATCTCCCGACATTTCGGCCGGATACGCAAAGAAGAGGAAGGCCCGTGCCGTCAGTGCCGGGTTCAGGATATTCATCCCGGTTCCTCCAAACACTTCTTTTCCGAAAATTACGGCAAAGGCAGTAGCGAGGGCCACCATCCAAAGCGGCACATCCGGCGGCATCACCAATGGGATAAGCATCCCTGATACAAGAAATCCTTCGTTTACTTCGTGGCCTCTGATCTGGGCAAAATAGAATTCAATTCCCAGACCCACCACATAGCTAACTACGATTATCGGTAAAGCCTTGCCTAGTCCGAAAAGGACCATTTCCCAGAAAGTAGCTTCGGCGCCGGCAGCTAAAAAATGCTGGTAACCGATATTCCAGATACCAAAAAGCAATGTTGGTATCATTGCAGCCACAACCATAATCATCGTGCGCTTCATGTCAATCGCATCACGTATATGGCTTCCTTTCTTCGTTACCTGGTTTGGCACAAAAAGAAAAGTTTCAAAAGCATCAAACGTAGAATGAAGCTTCTCTAACTTTCCCCCTTTCTCGAAGTGCGGTTTAATTTTATCTATTTGTTTTCTTAGTGCTTTCATACTCAATTAATTCAAAAGATTAACTCATTTCAGCTCTTATCAGGTCCAACCCTTTTCTTATTACTTCCTGCACATTGATTTTAGAAGTACAGATGACTTCGGCCAAGGCAAAGTCCTCTTCATCCACTTCGTAAATACCAAGGTTCTCCATCAGGTCAATGTCTTCGAACATTATAGACTTGACGAGCATAACGGGATAAATATCCATTGGAATGACGCTTTCATACTGTCCGGTCATCACGTAGGCACGCTCGCCCCCATGCAAATTGGTATCGAGGCGGTGTGTCTGGTTAGGCTTAAACCACTTAGAAAGGAAGGTGTGCGACACAGAGAATTTGTTGAGGCCTGGCTTGGCCCATCCGAAAAACTCATAATAATTTCCTTCCGGGATAACCGTCACCTGATCGTCGTAGTAAGAAATATAGCCGTCTTTACGGATTTTCTTTCCGGTAAGCACATCTCCTGAAATGTATCGTAAGGTTTCGTTGGTGGTGTTATCTCTCACCATCTCCTCAATAGAAGCTCCGATGGTGGTTTTATAATACACCGCCTTTTTAATTTCCGATCCTGTTAATGCCACTATTCTTTCCGGATTGTATTTTCCCTCGAGGAAAAGGCGCCCGATGGTCAACACCTGCTGCGGGCCGGCATACCATACTGTTTCGCCTTTGTTAATCGGATCGATGTGGTGAATCTGAATACCAACATTTCCTGCAGGGTGTGGTCCGTCGATGTAATGCAGCTCCACGTTTTTCGAATTAGTGAAAACCTGCGATGGTTTACTGTTGGCGTTTAAACTGAGATGGACTTTCCCGTCGGTCAGCTTAGCCAGGGCATCTAACCCTGCCTGAAACTCTTTGCCGCGCCCGTGAACGATAAGGTCCTGATCCGGCGCAAGTGGCGCGCTGTCAAAACCGGAAATAAAAATCGCCTTCGGCTTGGTTTCCGGGTTAGCAACAGTGGAATAAGGCCGCTGACGTATTCCGGCCCATACGCCGCTATCGAGCAATTTTTTAGTGATTTCTTCGGCCGAAAGACTGTTTGGATCGGCAGCACCAAAATCAATCGATTCTCCTTTTTCGTCCGATTCGATCTGGATTTCCTCAAGAATACGCTTGTGACCGCGTTTTATGCCCACTACCTTGCCGCTGACAGGTGATGTAAAACGGATGTTCTCGCGGTACTTGTCGTAGCACAGCTGAGTACCCACTTTTACCTCGTCACCCTCATGCACCAAAAGCTTCGCATACCTCAGGCCAACAAAATCGGTAGGCTTTAAAGCAAACTTACGGCTGCGCACAGGCACAACGACCTTATCTGCCTCACCCTTGAGTTTGATGTCCAACCCCCGTCTTAATTTTATTGTATCCGACATACTTTTAAATGTTAAGTGTCTGTTTATTCAGTGAATTTCAAAACTATAAATATAAATATGATGAAATTTAAATAGGTGCAATTTTATGACTATATTTTAAAAATAGCAAAAATTTCACCCATTTTTTATTGACTTCATTCTATTTTATCACATATGTTACTTAGATTCTTTATAAATAACCCTCTCCCATCTGCTAAATCATTGTCATTTATGCATTTATACTTATCCCCTTTCTTCAAGAAGTATCAAAAATAATGTTTAATGGATAATGATACCAAATTAAACAAAGTTGTGAATCATAAAACAAACGCTGTTATTTGATTCACAAAACATCCAACACCACTTTGATTTTTTTGTTCGCTGACAAAAGCAATCCAACCAAATCTGACAAATGATTTCATTACTTTTGTCTTACAAAGGTAAAAAAAGCCTTTTTGCCAAAATGTTAATTCAGGGAATTTAAGCATCGCAACGGTGCTTATTTTGGCACGATTTCTTATAGCTTTTGTCTATTGAAAAACCAGATCTTAATTCTATGAAACAGGTACTCGCACTCTTCATTTTTATCCAGGCCACTTTGCTTTCCACAGCACAGCAGGAAGATTATTACCAGGAAGATTATTTTCGCTTTAGCAACCATGTATACGACACCAATATTCACAGCCTCCAGCTGCACCGTGTTGGCGACCCAATGAGCCGCCCAATTATTGAGCTCAATAATGTAAAGAAAATGCTGCACCTCTCTTTTGATGATTTCAGGGACAATGTAATCGACTATCAATATAGTTTTGTCCATTGCGATGCCGAATGGAATGCGTCTGAGCTTTTAACTTCAGATTACATCAACGGTTTCGATGATGATTATATCGAAGACTACGAGTTTTCATACAACACACGGCAACCTTATATTCATTACAGCCTTGATTTTCCGCAAAGCGATATGATGCCTACCCTGTCGGGGAATTACCTTCTCAAGGTTTATCCTGACGGCGAGCCTGAGAATGTTATTATAACCGCACGCTTTATGATTTCGGAGGAAAAAGTAGCCATTACCGCACAGGCCAGGCAGGCCACCTCTCCCACCAAAATGGAACAGTGGCAGGAGGTCGATTTTACGATCAACACCAAAACATCCTACGTGGCAAACCCATCACAAAACCTGAAAGTAGTGGTTCAGCAAAACAACCGGGAAGACAATAAAATCTCAGGCATAAAACCCCGCAGTATCGACGGGAACAAGCTGATTTATGATTATGAGGACCGGAACCTTTTTCGCGGTGGAAATGAATTCCGGTATTTCGACATGCAGAATTTAAAGTATCAGTCGGACCAGGTGAGGCGCATTGACATCTTCAGTCAGCTCAACAAGGTTATTCTATACCCGGACAAGCGCCGCACTTTCTCACCATACGTTTTTTACGAAGACATCAACGGCGGAAGGCTTATCCGCACCACCGAGTATGACAATTCAAGCATTGAAGCTGATTATGCAGAAGTGCATTTTCTACTCCCCATGGACGCCCCGGTAGTTACGGGCGGCATTCATATTATGGGTGAATTGACACAGTGGGAATTTAATAAAAACTCGAGGATGACCTATAATTACAGCAAAAAGGCCTACGAAGCCACCCTTTACCTCAAACAGGGCTATTACAACTATTTGTATGCGTTTTTGGAGGATGGTGAGGAGCAGGCAAATGTCAGGCTTATCGAAAACAGTTTTTCCGAAACGCAGAATGCGTATACCATTTTCGTGTATTATCGTAAACCGGGGACCTACCAGGACCAACTCATTGGGGTGGAAACGTTCACCAGCAACTAATCATTTGATGATAGGGTTCTTGCAATACTTTTCAGGATAGCGGGGATTTAAATTGCCATAATGGCTTTTGATGCTTTCAAAATCCTTTTGCAGATCGCCGGTAGGATAAAAAAGGCTTTTAATTCCGGCGATTTTATTTTTGTAATCGATAAAACCAAGGGCAATAGGAACATTAGCTTCTGTAGCGATGTAATAAAATCCCTTCTTCCAACTTTTTGTGTGCTTGCGTGTAGCCTCCGGGGTAATCACAAGCATTAGCTTCTCCTCCTTCCTGAACTTTTCGGCAAGGTTCCCCACAAGGTTGGAACTTCGGCCTCTGTCTACCGGAATCCCTCCCATACGTCTCAACAATCCACCGAAAGGCCACTTAAAAGCCTCTTTCTTTATCAGGAATTTTACTTTGAGGTGAAGCACATTAAAAACAATGCGCCCGATAAAGAAGTCCATGTTACTGGTGTGGGGAGCAACCAGCAAAACAGCCTTTTCTGTTCCTGATGGCATTCCTAATTCTATCTTCCAACCGGTAATTTTCAGAATGATCTTGCTGATTACTCGTATCATGCATTTTGTTTTGGTATAAAGTTTTCTTTGCTCAGGCACACTTGCGCTGCCGTGGTAATCCCTCTTTTTATGGCCTCTTTCCAGGCTGCATCGGGTAAAAGGCTCAAATTGGCTCCTCTTTTCAGTTCCTCATGCAGCACACTCAGCATGCCTGCATTGAAAGCATCGCCGGCTCCGGTGGTGTTTACCGGCTCTAATGAAGCTACCTTCACCGTAAACTGTTGTTGCCCCTTTCTGAATATTACATCCGCTGCTCCTTGCGTGAGGATGAAAGGCTTTTCAGGAAAGCTGCCGGCAAGTTCCTCTACATCTTGCCCAATGGCGTGCAGGTCCTCATCCGACAGTTTGACGACTTCGGCCTGATCGATTCTATGCATTGCCCTTGCTTCCGCCTCCGAAAATCCGGCAATACACTTTTTCCTGATATTCGGATCATAAACTCTTACAGCCCCGGCCTCTCCTGCCCGCATCATCAAATCATCCACAGCTTTCCAGGTAGCATCCTGAATAGCATACGATGAGCCAGTCACCAGCATATCCCCGGCGGCAAAGCGTACCTCCCGAAACTCCACTGGCGGCTCCTGCGATCCGTAAAAGCTGTATTGTGGCTTTTTCTCTTCATCCAGCATTGCCAGCGCCAGACTGGTCTTTTTGCCCTCCAGAACTTCCACCTGATTGGTTTCCACGTTGTTATCTTCAAGGAATTTGCGAACAAAAGCAGCCAGCCGATCATCGCCAAGACGAGTAAGGAAGGTAACGGGCAAGGTCATCCGACCCAGCGAAACAGCCACATTCAGCATGGACCCTCCGGGCGAACCACCTGAAAGCGTCCCGCAGTCAAAAAAAATGTCGTAGTTATTATTTCCTACACAATATATCATGCTTTACAAGTCGTAGTCCAAATCAAGCTTATCTTTAAGCAGCTTGAGCGCCGGATTTTTTTTAGAAAGGTAATTAAACTTCTCTTTGTTGGTGTAAGGTACGGATTTTACTTTTTCCTCTTTTTCATCAACCACCACTTTGAGATCGATAAGCTTATTTTTCAACCTGATTTTTAAGGCCTTCAACACTTCACGCTTCTTTTCCTGGATTTTCTCCATTTGAAAAGCATTAGAAACGCTGTAGGTAATCAGATAATTCTCCTCATCCAGCTCAAGATGTCCTGAATTTAAAGCGGCAAAATAGACGCCGTTTCCTCCGGTCATGGCCGTAGCAACAGCCTCCCACTCCTCTTTAAGCTTAGGCAGGTCAAATGCTTTGGCATCCTCATAATCGTCGCTGCTAAGCTTTGAAGTCCATGATGATTGCTCGCTTTTCTTTTGTTTTTTAGATTCAAGTGGCTGATAGCTCTTCTCACCAATTTTGCCGTTACCTATAGGGCGATCGGTCTTTCTTACGGCCGGTTTTTTCTTTTCCTGAAGCCGGGGGTCAAGGTTTTTTGCTGCTCCTCCGGGTTTTTTAATGAACGGGGGAGCTATGAGGCTGACTTTTTTTTTACCCCGTCAGCGGGATTTGCTGTTACAGAACACAACTGCAGCAAAGCAATTTCAGTGTGTAAGCGTTTGTTGTTGCTTCCTTTGTAATGGATATCGGCTTGACTCACTACTTCGAGAGCTTGCGAGAGGAAAAGCAGGTCGCACTTATCAGACTGCTCGCGATAACGCTCTCTGATGTTCTCTCCTACTTCGAGCAAATCGAGTGTGCCCTCGTCTTTGCTTACCAGCAGGTTGCGCAGGTGCTCGCCCATTCCTGAAATAAAATGATGGCCATCAAATCCGGCATCCAAAATTTCATTGAAGGTCAGCAAGGCCGATGATGTATCGCCATCCAGCGCCGCATCCACCAGCCTGAAGTAGTAATCATAGTCCAGCACATTCAGGTTATCAATAACATCCTGGTAAGTAAACTGCGTTCCGGCAAAACTTACAATCTGGTCAAAAATAGACAACGCATCGCGCAAAGCGCCATCGGCTTTTTGAGCAATAATCTGCAATCCGTCTTCTTCTGCATTGATATTTTCACTCTCACTAACATACTTCAAATGCTCTACAATGTCTTTTACCTGGATTCTTTTAAAATCGAAAATCTGACATCGTGAGAGGATAGTAGGAATAATTTTGTGCTTCTCGGTGGTGGCAAGGATGAACTTGGCATAGCTTGGTGGTTCCTCAAGTGTTTTCAGAAAAGCATTGAAAGCTTGTGATGAAAGCATGTGCACCTCATCGATGATATACACCTTGTACTTCCCGTCTTGTGGTGGGATACGTACCTGGTCGACCAAACTCCTGATATCATCTACCGAGTTATTCGACGCGGCATCAAGCTCATGGATATTAAAAGAAGTGTTCTCCTTGAAACGCTTGCAGGAATCGCACTGGTTGCAGGCTTCGCCCTCTTCGGTGAGCGCCTCACAGTTTATTGTCTGAGCCATAATTCTGGCGCATGTTGTTTTACCCACACCTCGCGGACCGCAAAACAAAAACGATTGCGCCAAGTGATCATTCTTAATCGCATTCTTTAGTGTGGAAGTAATCGCCTGCTGCCCCACAACCTCTTTAAAGCTTGCCGGACGATACTTCCTGGCCGAAACAACAAAATTATCCATAGCTGCTCTATTTCGATTCAAAAATATAAAAACTTTCGAAGGTCATTATACGACCCATTGAAAAAGACGTGCGGTTTATACTTATTTTACTGAATAACATCACCATACATCATCATGAAAACATCAAAACGGATACCCGATTCCGAAATTCCAGATAAAATCCCTGAAAGCTATTTCATTGAGGGGCTTCCAGCGGTTTCCTGCCGGTCGCGAAGGTTTCCTTAGCGGGATGGCCGCATCGGTACGGAGAATAAAAAACTGTAAATCCAACCTCAGGCCTATGCCGGTATCCACCGCCATCTGGCTTGCAAAATTATCCAGCTCAAAATGTCCGTTGGGGTAATCCTCACTTTCATTCAATAACCAGATATTACCGGCATCAGCAAACAGCGCTCCATTGAGGTAACTGTAGATTGGGAAGCGATATTCCGCGCTGAACTCCATCAAAATATCACCAATCCTGTCGTATGTGAACCCATCAGGATCCACATACCCGCCAGGCCCCAGGGAACGCAGCTCCCACCCCCTCAATCCATTGGCTCCTCCGGCATAAAAGCCCTTCTCAAAAGGTAAAACATCAGAATTGCCGTAGGGTAAGCCAATCCCTAAAAGGGAACGAAAAACGAGTGAATTTTTGTTATCCAGCAAGTAGTAGTAGCGGTAATCCACATCCGCTCTTAAAAATTGAGCATAGCGAATGTTAAACAAGGTGGAGTAATCAAGCTCATCCTTCCCCAGCTCTATACTTTTGTTCAGCATATTAAGCAACAAACCTGAAGTTTCGATATTAGTACGAAGGAAAAAAAAGTTATCATTTTTATTGACCAGCTGCGTGTTCCAGGTAAAGGAATATTTCATGGAAGCTATCAGGTGATCATTGTACTGTTCGGCATACTTCTGTTCAAGCTCTTGCAGGCGTTCTTCAAACCCCGGCTCTTTGTAAATTTTAATGGCGTTTAAGTCGATAGGTGACAGCATATGCCGTTTGGTCTTGGATTGCTGCCAGCGGTAACCCAGGGAAAGGTTGGCCAGATACCTTGTATAATCGGTGCGCCGCTGATAGTTATAACCGGTGTGGATATTAGTAGTGGGATGATAATCTCTGGAGAAGAATTCGGGCTTTACCGGCAGAAGAAACTTTGGAATGCTCAGGTTGGCATCTAACCCACCTTCAATGGTATTGAAAAACAGGAAGCCGTCTTCATTTTGGGAGGCGGTGTTCGACTGAGCTTCCAGAGCTCCTGACAAGCTGATATCCAGAACCTCCCCGCCCCTGAAAATATTTTTATTCTGATACACCACTCTTGCTGCCACACCAGGACGTCCGGCGGTATTGGTGCCTTCGGTTTCCAGGCTGAACGAATGAATGTCCCTTCTGTTGATTTGAATATTGCAGCCCAGGTAGCCTAAGGTATCATTCTCAGGAAGAGAAAAATCTTCTGAAAAATCCATACTCACAAACTGCGTAACGTTCAGCCCGGCAAGTCCGTTGTATGTTTTCTGCACCTCCTGGGCATCATAAAAGTCATCATTCCTAAACTCTACTCTACGCGCATACGTTTTTGTTTTGACCCTCATCGGCTTGTCGTAAACAAACTGAAGTTTGAGCGTATCCGAGTCTTTTTTGTTTTTCAGGTAATTGACCTGCAATGTGTCATTTTTTCCCTGATCGGAAGCCAGCAAGGTCTGATCCGGGTTGATAAAAATATCTTTGATTTTATAACGCTTATGCGGCTTTATGACAGGAGCATCGCCGGGTTCCTTTCCGGCAAGCTTCCTGTTAAGAACATCCACAAAGACTTTCAAACGGTGGTTTCCCAGCGTACTGTCCACCCTGAATCGGACATACTCTTTTGTAAACTTGTAATACCCTTCATCGCGCAACATTTTAGTGATCCTGTCGCGCTCATCATCAAGTAAATATACATCGTATTGCTGGCCGCGTTTTACCAGCGAATTCACGGTATCTTTAAAAATAAATTTCCTGAGTATACTGTCTTGTATGCTGTATTCCAGCTGTTTGATTTTATAAGGACTTCCTGCTCTTATTTTATATGTAACAGTAGCTTTAGAGCTCTCATTCACCTCGTGAGAAACCTCAGCATTAAAATAGCCTTTACTAAAAGCATATTGTTGCATTTGGTTAGCTGAAGCGATAGCCAGCGAACGGTTGTAATAGATTGGCGGGGAAGCAAAGTTGCGCGTTAGCCATTGATTGAAATTAGATGGATCTTCGCTATCAAGCTTTTCATACATCCAAGGCTTAAACCAGAATACACCAATCAGCCGCTGATTTGGTTTCTGCTGAATAAATCCCGACAAGGAACCCTTGCTCAGATCGCCACTTTTCAGCTCAATTTCATTTTTCTTTAGTAAAGGATCGCCATTCATTTCCCGTGCCGGCATACAAGAGAACATGGTGGCTCCTATCACGAAAAAGGCGATAAGGTTGATATAACTGAGTGGGAATTTTTTCATTACATGCAAAATTAGCACTTTCAGGCTTAACCTAAGGGACTGAAAAAAAATTTCATTCTTCCCAAAAACGTTTATAATTGAGCAACAGAGAACTATAAACCTATTCAAATTTTTTTGTCATTTTTTTCTACTATCCTCTTGGAAGTAATTTTTTTTGGCGTATATTTGCAACCGCTTTTGAGGGAAACAATCCCTGACAGCAACGTTCTCAGGAACATTTTGGGTGATTAGCTCAGCTGGTTCAGAGCACCTGCCTTACAAGCAGGGGGTCACTAGTTCGAATCTAGTATCACCCACATAAACTAAGGGTTGGGCGTTTGCCTGACCCTTTTTTGTTGTTACTATGTTTTACTTTTACATCCTCTACTCCGAAAGCATTGATAAATTTTACCTCGGGCATTGCGCCGACCTCGATGACCGACTCA
>JASMTJ010000600.1:0-1126 GCA_041694335.1 Bacteroidales bacterium | reverse complement strand
TAATGGTACTTTATCTTTTGATGAGTGACTAAAAAATACAATCGGTTTTGTCATAAAACATTTTTTAATTCGAATAAGAATGAAGTCAAAAAGTAATCAGTAAAGAAATACTCCCATCCAACCCACTAAACTAAAACAATTTATGCACATTCCGAAACCAATTCCCGAAAAAATGAGAAAAAACCCCGGAAGTTGCTTTGTTTTATAAAGCAGTTTTTCTTGCTTTAGTGGCAGTGTTGCCGCCTTATTGTTCAGCGAACTGTTTGTAGAGCTTGGCGAACCAGACCCGGTAGGTAGCGCGAACCCGTTCTTTAAATTCAGACATATTTAGCATGAGGCGAAGGGTATACAACCGGCAGCGAGGCGGTCATCACTTCGCTGTCCGACAAGGCCACGGCATTGTATGAGGCCAACGAGGCGCAGGAAAGGTTTAAGAAAGAACGCGGACTGCTGACACAGGAGCGTGTGGAGAAATACAATGATCTGTATGCCCTGCTGTCGCCGCTGAGCATGATAGCGCAAATCATTTACGCCGACGACCCGGCGCGGATGAACCGCTACCTGCTCCCCAAGCCCAAAGGCAGCATCGACAACCCGGACGACCTGGTGACGTCGTAAATTATCGCTGAATCCAAAAACCCCTGCCATTGTGGTGGGGGTTTTTTAATGGCAAGCCTGGAATGCTTCGCCGGGGAGGTTGCAATGGGCATTGGGAAAAAAACTATTATCCTTGGCCGTCTGCTTTAGCTGACGGAAAGCAAGCAGTTGCTACGCATCACTGGACTTTAGTCCCTCCTCTTCTGCTTCGTATGCAGGGGCTAAAGCCCGCCTGTTTTTTTATTCCATAGTCAACCGTTGGCTAAAGCCAAACGGCAAAGGATATTTTGCCAGGAATTTAACTCCGGTTGGTACCCCTCCAATCTGCCTGCTTACCCGGGGCTATTCACATTTGACTCCTTTCGGAGTCCGGGTTTGTGTTGACAGCAAAGCCCTGACAGGGTTCGAAACCCTGTCAGGGCTGGAGGTTTTAATAATCAACGAACTGCCGCATTCAGAGATAAAACCATTTCGGTTTCCTGTTCAGTTGAGTCACTAATCTAGTGCTTGCAGCAGGCTTTTAACAGAA
>JASMTJ010000599.1:0-11805 GCA_041694335.1 Bacteroidales bacterium | reverse complement strand
TGGTATCGGTGATGAACCGTGAACTGGCGAACGGAAGGATTGTAAGGCTGGGCGACCTTGGCAGTCTGCGTATGAGCATCAGCAGTAAAGGAGAAGCCAGTGCGGATGAGGTTACAAAGCATTCCATCCGCAGTGTAAAGCCTATTTTCACTCCCGGTTCTCAGCTAAAAGACGCCATGAAACTTATGGAGTTTAAAAAGGTGCAGGAATAAAACCTACCATGCAAAACCGGCTCCCTGTAACCCCGCGTTGCAGGGAGTTTTTTGTGTCATATAATGTCCGGGATAAAATCATAACTATCGGTTGACAAAAACATAACTATCGGATTGGAAAAACATAACTATCCGTTTGGAAAAACATAAGCATCGGATTGGGAAAACATAACTATCCGTTTGGAAAAACATAAGCATCGGATTGGGTAAACATAACTATTTGTTTAGAAAATCATAGGCATCGGATTAAAAAATCATAACTATCGATTTGGGGAGAGCATTTGTATAGGTTCGCCAGCTCTTAAAAAAAATAGCAGCTGGCAAAATTGCAGATGGCAAAAACGTTTTCATTCAATAGCGGCAAAAGAATATAAACGTTCAACACAAAACCTCATAGACTTCATTAACCTCAGTAACCAAAAATGAATCCTGTCGGTTCCGAACCTCATTACCTCATTTAACGGACATCACCTATTCACCTCTTGTTAATAAGGTAATAAGGTTTTGAGGATTGTGGTGATTGAATTGCTACTGAGGTTGATGAAAAGATGAGGTTTTATCAGGAGAAAAAACTGGCAATTGGCAAAAAAGCAGTTGGCAAAAGACTCCCCAGGTTAATTCGTTGAATAGTTGATTTGTAAAATGTTTGGCCAATATAAGTTGGGAGTTGGCAAAAGCGTTTTGATGAAATATATTGCCAACTGCCAATTGCTTTTTGCCAACTGAACTTAAGCACGTACGTACTTAAACACGTCTTTATCAACATACAAACGTACAAACCTACTAACCTAAAAACGCGTTCACCCTCCATAAACGGAATTATCGTAAATTTGCGCTGTTAAAACAGAAAAACATGGGAAGAGCATTTGAATATCGCAAGGCGAAGAAGCTGAAACGATGGAGCAGTATGTCGAAGACATTCACGAAGCTGGGAAAAGAAATTACTATTGCCGCGAAGGCCGGCGGCCCTGACCCGGACACCAATCCGAAACTGCGATTGCTGATACAAAACGCCAAGTCGGAAAACATGCCCAAAGATAATGTGGAGCGTGCCATTAAGAAGGCAGTGGAAAAAGATCAGGGCGATTATAAGGAGCTCACCTACGAAGGTTATGGACCGCATGGCATCGCTGTTTTTATTGAAGCCGCTACGGACAATCCCACACGCACGGTGGCCAATGTGCGAAGCTACTTTGCCAAGTACAACGGAAACCTTGCCACGTCGGGCAGTGTGGAGTTTTTGTTTGATCACAAATGCCATTTTACGGTGAAAGGAAAGGAAGACGTGGATATTGAGGAGCTGGAGCTGGAACTTATCGACAGCGGAGCGGAAGAGGTTTTCGAGGATGAGGGGCACATTAGTATTTTTGGCGCATTCAATGCGTTTGGACCGATACAAAAATACCTCGAAGAGAACGATTTTGAAATTGAGTCGGCGGTTTCAGAGCGTATCCCAACTGACACAAAGCATCTGAATGAAGAAGAGCAGGAAGAATTAGATAAGCTGCTTGAGAAACTCGATGATGATGACGATGTTATTAAAGTTTTTCACACGATTGCATAAGAAAACGAAAATTAAATTCACTTAGCTATGAGTCATTTTGTTGCACCATCCATGCTTTCAGCTGATTTCACAAACCTTGAAAAAGAAATAATCCGCATCAATAACAGTGATGCTGACTGGTTTCACCTGGATGTGATGGATGGCATGTTTGTTCCGAATATCACTTTCGGAATGCCTGTCATTGCCCAGATGAAAAAGCATGCTCAAAAGCCCTTCGACGTCCACCTGATGATAGAAAACCCGGACAGGTATATTGCCGATTTTGCCAAAGCCGGAGCCAATATTTTATCAGTACAGTATGAAACCTGTCCGCACCTGCACCGCACCGTTCAGCTCATCAAAAACCATGGTATGAAAGCTTCTGTGGCGCTCAATCCGCATACTCCCGTGAGTGTTCTCGAAGATATTCTTCCTGACCTTGACATGGTGTTGGTGATGTCCGTAAACCCTGGATTTGGCGGACAAAGCTTTATCGAGAACACGTACAAGAAACTTAAGCAGCTTATAGAAATGAAGTCACGCCTAAATGCGGATGCTTTGGTGGAAGTAGATGGTGGCGTGACACTGGAAAATGCTTCCGATTTACTCGCTGCAGGAGTGGATGTACTGGTGGCAGGAAGCACTGTATTTAAGTCGGACAACCCCAAGCAAACCATTTCGGAGTTGAAAAACAGCTAATTGCAAAAGACATTACTCAGGAATTGTAACTAAAAAATAAATCCTATACGGATATTAAAGGGCATGCTGACAGTGAAGTATTCCCCGGTTTTATCCCGAAGGGCAAAAAAGTTAATTCCGCAATCTTCATAGCAAGCACTATTCTGAGGCCAGGGACGATCATACATCAGCGTATGCTTATATCTGAGACCCAACCCAAAATACCCATCCACAAAAATCCGGTTAGAAAGATATGTCTGATATCCTGCTTTCAGGTTAAAACTAAGTGTTTCTTTAACCAGTCCAACCTCTTCATAAGTAGCGATCTGGTTATGAAAATAATAATCAAAGCCTTGTTGAAAAGGATCCGGACCAAAATAATCTCCAATCCGATAATCATTTCTGAGATAATCTATTTCGGTCGCAAAATATAATCCTCCAAACGTTTGATCAATATAATAGCGTGGTTCAACTGCAAAACGGTAACCATTGATATGGGGCTCTACCTTATAATTCGCAAATAAGACACGAGGCAATAGCCACGAACCCATCACCTGCAATGCAAAGTGTTCAGAAACCTTGCGTTCCCATGCCAGTTCTACCGATGGATTGACCATTCCCACAACTTTAAGCGGAGTAAATTTCAATATATTGTTTTTCCTGTCCAGAGTTTTTGGAAATGGTCTTGCAGTAAGAATATCAACCTCTCCGTCCGTAGATACTTCCAGGAACTTCGGGTAAGTGTAGCGCTTATCACTATTCATATCCACAAGAAATCCAATCAAATAAGATGTATTCAGATTAAGCCAGTATGCAAATGAGTTTTTAGGTTTTATAAATGCTGTTTTCGATAAGCTATCCGTATCAACCTGCAGCTCGAGTAATTTATTTTCCCGTTTTACAGATATTCGCCTGATCGTGTCTGGAGGTAACCTGTATTCATCGTTAACAGATATACTAACAGGCTCATCACTGTAAATATTTACATCTGTAAAAGGTGTATTAAAAATAGTAGCGCAGGAACTAAACAGCATTATACTCAGAAAGGCCAAAAATAAATACCGGGTTAGTAATTTCAGGATCATGTTTTAATCACATTTTAAGGTCATGTAAGATCTAAACTATCACTACTTACCCTACTAATAAAAGCCCTCATTGATGCTATTTATCGGGAATTCTACTGTTGGGAGGATTGCTTAAAAAAGAAAGCCACATAAACACTAAACAGCAGCATGGTGCCCACCTGAATCCAAAGCGCGGTGCTGATAAGCGAAGTTTCCAATAATGCGAAATGAATCAACAAATATTTTCCGAGGTAATAAATCATTTTGCTTACCACGATACTTGCTAAAATGGCTGTAAACCTTGCCTGGAAAAAGCGCAGAAATGCAAAGAACAACGCCACATTCAATATCAGTTCACCACTAATCAGGAATGCTTTGAAGAGCAAAGGGTGGCCTGAAATCATGAAACTGACAAACGGCAGGGTGGCTGCAAGAATGAAGGCATTATTCCGGTTGGTATGCACCAGGGCAAGTATCAGCACCAGCCTCATAGGTTCAAACAGATAAAGCGGAAAGCTAAGCACATGCGAAATCGTCGGAATAAAAAATATCAAAGCCACAGCGGCCACATTGAAAATCAGCAGAAAGGGAATCTTACGGTCAACAGCAATCGTATTCATAATAGTGTAGTTTTCTATAATCGAAAACAAATATAACGGATAAAAACATCCTTTGTCAGGATAAGTGAATTATTTATAAATATTTTAAATAAGATTGTTTCAGAGGCGATTACCTCAAATCTTTCTAACTTTACAAGTTCAGGAACAAAAGCGTAAAATTAAAAAATCAATCCGATGAAAAGAAGACAGTTTATCAGGAACAGCGTTACCGCAGGTATTTACACCGGAGCAGCCCTTTCTTTTGGGAAATACGGAAGGATTCTGGCCAACACCGCTATGAATGATGAGATCCCGTATGATTTGGTGGCTGTAACCGGCGGCGAGCCTGCCCAGATGTATCAGCGGGCCATCAATGCCATGGGAGGCATTTCACAGTATGTGAAGAAAGGCCAGTCGGTGGTGGTCAAGCCCAACATTGGCTGGGATGTCATTCCTGATAAAGCAGCCAACACCAATCCACATTTGGTGCAAGCCATCGTCAAAAGTTGTCTGGAAGCCGGAGCCAGGGAGGTATATGCTTTTGACCACACCTGCGACGAATGGAACAAGTGCTACAAAAACAGCAAGATCGAAGAGTCGGTGAAAGAGGCCGGTGGCAAAATCGTTCCGGGAAACACTGAGCGATACTACGAGCAGGTGGAAGTCCCTCAGGGCAAACGCCTCACCTCGGCCAAAGTACACGAGCTCATTCTTGAATCGGATGTCTTTATCAACGTTCCTATCCTGAAAAACCACGGCTCAGCCACCCTGACCATCGCCATGAAAAACCTCATGGGTATTGTATGGGACCGCGGCTTCTGGCACCGCAACGACCTTCACCAGTGCATCGCCGACTTCTCTACCTGGCGTCAGCCCGACCTCAACATTATCGATGCCTACAACGTGATGATGAAGAACGGCCCAAGAGGTGTTTCGGAGGCGGATGTGGCGAAGATGAAATTCCTGGTGATGTCGGACGACATGGTGGCTGCCGACGCTGCCGCAGCGAAGATTTTCGGCATGAAACCCGCCGACGTGCCTTATATCTCACACGCCCACGACATGGGAATCGGAAACAAAAATCTGGAAAACCAAAACATTGCCAGGATAAAGATCTGATTGAATGAATTATAAAGTCCTGAAAGCTGTACGCATTGTATTAGCAGCTATTTCTATCCTTCTTATTGCTTTTGCGTTTATCGATTTCCTCGAAATCATGCCCGACAGGTGGATCAAGAGTACATTGTGGGTTCAGTTTGTTCCTTCCATCCTGCTTGTCTCAAAAGTATTTACCCTGTCTGCTGCGGGATTTATCGTGGTGCTGCTGCTCACCCTTGCTTTCGGAAGGGTTTACTGTGCAGCATTTTGCCCCTTGGGCATCCTTCAGGACGTTATCCTGCGCATAGCCCGGAAGTATAAAAAAATCCGCTTTAAATATCAAAAGCCCATCACTTGGGTCAGGAACTTTATCCTGGTTTTCACCATCCTCACTGTTTTATCAGGCAGCTTGCTCATCCTGAACCTTCTCGATCCTTACAGCCTTTTCGGGAGAATTATTTCTGATATTTTCAGACCGCTGGTTATTCTCGTCAATAATCTTTTTGCAGGCATCCTTCAGAGCCAGGACATTTACGTACTTTTTGATGAACGCGTAAACCTTTTAAACTGGACCCTTTACGTGACGCCGTTCCTTTTCTTTTTCCTGATTATCTACCTGACAGTCACACACGGAAGGCTCTACTGCAATACGATTTGTCCGGTGGGCACCTTGTTGGGCTACATATCACGCATCAGCGTATTTAAAATAAGGATTAACGAAAACAGCTGCACCGACTGCAAAGCCTGCGAGCGCGCCTGCAAAGCCGAGTGTATTGATCTGGAAGAACAAAAGGTGGATCATTCGCGATGTATTGCCTGCTACAATTGCCTCACCTCCTGCAAGTTTAACGCTATTGATTTAACATTCAAAAAGCAAACTGTTGAACCCGGGATTATTGACGTACAACCCTCTGTGGATAACTCACGCAGGAAAGCCCTTTCAATGCTGGTGGGAGCTGCTTTCGTCGCCCCGCAAAGTCAGGACACCACCAAAAAACTCGTTTCCAATAACGCTACCGTACCGGTGCACCGGAAGCAGTACCTCACCCCTCCCGGCTCTGCCGATGTCAGGGAATTCCTGACAAAGTGCACGGCCTGCCACCTTTGTGTGAGCGCATGTCCGACGCATGTCATCCAGCCCTCCAAAAATGAATTCGGGTGGGGGCACATCATGCAGGTGCGGATGGATTTCTTTTCAGGATTTTGCAACTATGAGTGCCAGCGCTGCACTGAGGTTTGCCCCACGGGAGCCCTGACCAGTCTGCCCCTTGAAGACAAAAAGCTTACCCAGCTCGGAAAAGCAGAATTTGTAAAAGACAATTGCATTGTGGAGACTGAAGGTACTGATTGCGGCGCTTGCTCAGAGCACTGCCCCACTAAAGCCGTGGATATGGTTCCTTTTGAAGGGAATCTCTCTATTCCGGAGGTGGATGAAAGCATCTGCATTGGATGTGGCGCCTGCGAATTTGCCTGCCCAACCAAGCCCTACAAGGCCATCTATGTAAAAGGCAATGCCGTGCATGTGCTGGCCGACAAGCCCAAGCAGGAAAAGGCGAAAAAAACAGAGTTTGAGGGCGATTTTCCTTTCTGATTAATTTTTTCAATGAAATTTTTAATGGGCTTTTAAACTTTCGATCCTGATTTTTGTTTAACTATTACTTGCTAATAATTTAACAAAATCATGGGAAAAAAGAAAGTGATAGTCATTGGAGCCGGATTCAGCGGGTTGTCATCCGCCAGCGTATTGGCACAGAAAGGATACGACGTTGAAGTTTATGAAAAAAACGCTAAACCCGGAGGCCGTGCATCGCAGCTCGAAGAAGCAGGATACGTATTCGATAAAGGTCCAAGCTGGTACTGGCTTCCGGATGTTTTTGAGGATTTTTTCGCCCGCTTTGGCAAACGCCCTGAAGACTACTACCACCTGACTCGCCTCGACCCTTCCTACAGAGTGTATTTCGGGAAAGACAATCTGGTGGATGTACCGGCATCGCATAAAGAGCTGTTCGAGTTGTTCGAATCGATAGAACCCGGAAGCGCAAAAAAACTCAAAAAGTTTCTGGATGAAGCCGCCTACAAATATAAGGTTGGAATGAAAGAATTCGTTTACAAACCTTCGTTGTCGGTAACTGAGTTTTTTGACATGCGGATTCTGAAATCGCTCTTCAAAATGGGCATGTTCCAATCGATTCACAGCTATGTCAGAAAAAACTTTAAAGATCCCCGATTGATTCAAATTCTTGAGTTTCCGATTTTGTTTTTAGGCGCTGCTCCCAAAGACACCCCTTCGCTTTATACGCTGATGAACCATGCGGATTTGACCCTGGGAACATGGTATCCGGATGGAGGGTTCTATGCAGTCATTAAAGGTATGGAGACACTGGCCGAAGAGCAAGGAGTGAAGTTTAACTACAATGCTGCAGTAGAAGAAATTGTGGTGGAAAACGGGAAAGCCACAGCCATCAAAGTTAATGGTCAGGAGATTGCTGCTGACGTAGTGGTTGGTTCAGCCGACTATCATCATGTAGAGCAGCACTTGCTTCCAAAACAATACCGTAAGTATTCTGAAAAATACTGGGACAAGCGCAACATGGCTCCGTCGGCTCTTCTTTATTACATGGGCTTCGACAAAAAAATCGATAACCTTCTGCATCATAATCTGCTTTTCGATGAAGATTTTAACAAACACGCTGCAGAGATTTATGAGGATCCTAAATGGCCGCAGAAACCTTTGCTTTATGTTTCAGCCACCTCAAAAACTGACAGAAATGTAGCTCCCGAAGGACATGAAAACATTGTGGTTTTGATTCCGGTAGCTCCTGACATGAAAAGCGATAAGGATGTAAGAGATAAGTATCGCGACCTCATTCTCGACCGGATTGAGCACCTGACCGGCGAGGATATTAAAAAGCACCTGGTTTATGAGCGTTCGTATGCACACGAAGAATTTGTTGGGGAGTACAATGCTTTTAAAGGCAATGCCTACGGCTTATCCAATACGCTTAATCAAACGGCAGTGCTCAAGCCTTCGATTGTTCACAATAAAGTACCCAACCTGTTTTACACCGGACAACTCACCACTCCGGGGCCCGGAGTGCCGCCCGTGATTATTTCCGGCCAGGTGGTCGCATCAGAAATTGAAAAAAGATTTTCACTGTAAAACTAAAAACTGATTTTTAGGTTATTAAAATATTGATTCATAAAAAACGTCATTATGAAAAGCTTATTCGATAAGGTAACTATACGCACAAGTAAATTGACAACCAATGCTTACAGCACCAGTTTTTCTCTTGGAATAAAAGCACTCGGAAAAAAGTATCAAAATCCGATTTATGCGATTTACGGTTTTGTGAGATACGCCGACGAGATTGTTGATACTTTTCACGATTATGACAAAGAAAAACTCCTGAAGCGATTCAGAAGAGACACTTACCGTGCTATCGACGAGGGCATCAGCCTCAACCCGATTCTTCACAGCTTCCAGATGACGGTGAATGAATACGATATAGACCTGGACCTCATCGAAACTTTTCTGGACTCCATGAAAATGGATATTTATAAACATCGCTATGATCGTGAAGGCTACAAACGTTACATCCTGGGCTCTGCCGAAGTGGTTGGACTGATGTGCCTGAAAGTTTTTCTGGATGGAAATGAAAAAGAATATCAGCGTCTGAAGCCTTACGCCATGGGATTGGGAAGTGCTTTTCAGAAAATCAACTTCCTGCGAGACCTGCATGCCGACGTGAACAACCTGGAGCGCGTATATTTTCCGGAATTGAACGGCGGACGATTTGATGAGGAGACCAAAAAAGCTATCGAAGACGATATTGAAGCGGATTTTAAACAAGGTTATGAAGGCATCAAGCTATTGCCCAAGTCCACAAGGTTTGGTGTATGGCTGGCATATGTCTATTTCTATGCGCTTTTCAGAAAAATCAAGAAACTTCAGCCTGAGACCATTATGAGTGAACGCGTGAGGATTCCCAATCGAAGAAAATACAGGTTGTTGTTCACCACTTATATCCGGCACAGCTTCAACATCTTATAGCCCTTTACGGAATAAAAGACTCATAGCTGTTCCTGCGATACTCAAATATCAAAGCCGCTTCAAGCTGAAAACTATAAATTCGAACAACTCAACTATTTTAGTGGTTTAATAAAATTACAACAGTGGTAAGCTCAGGAGCAGCGAAGCAAACGATTTATGGTTTTTAGTTGTCACCTCAAAGTAATAGCAAATGGCCGTAAAGTCAAATACACAAATCATGGAACAGAAGAAAGAATATGTAATATTAGTGGATAAGAATGATGTGGAGCTGGGCGAAATGGAAAAGCAGGAAGCGCACATCCGGGGAGTCTTGCACCGTGCTTTCTCAGTTTTTGCATTCGACCCCGAAGGAAAACTCATCATGCAGCGCCGTGCGCTAAGCAAGTATCATTCTCCCGGAAAATGGGCTAATACGTGTTGCAGTCATCCCCGAAAGGGCGAAAGTGTAGAAGAGGCCGGGCACCGCCGGCTAATCGAAGAAATGGGCTTCGACACCCGGATTGAGAAGGTGTTTTCTTTCGTTTACAAAGCCGATGTGGGGCAAGGACTTATCGAGCACGAGCTGGATCATGTGTTGGTCGGCACATTCGATGGCAGCCCGAAAATAAACCCTGAAGAGGTGCATGAGTGGAAGGCTGTAAAAATGGAAACACTCAGAACCGACATCGAAAAAAACCCGCAAAACTACGCTGAGTGGTTTAAAATTATTTTTGAACGCGTGTATGAATTTTATTCAGCCAAAATAACCAAGTAATCTTATGCTAACCATTGCTTACATTTTAACCGGAATTGGGGCTTTTCTCTTTATGGAGTTGTTTGCCTGGTTTCTGCATAAATATGTGATTCATGGATTTATGTGGAGCTGGCATAAAGATCACCACATTCCACACAACAAAACCCTTGAAAAAAACGACCGTTTCGTTTTTCTGTTTGCTTTACCAGGCCTGGCCTTGCTGGCCACAGGAATCATAATGACCTCCCCGTTCATTTTAGCCGGTGGAATTGGCATTTCACTTTACGGGATAGCTTATTTTCTTTTTCATGATGTGTATGTGCATCAGCGAATCAGAATTCCTGTGAAAGAGAACAAATATCTCAGGGCTACCAAAGCTGCCCACGAAGACCATCATCAACCTCACTCAAATCAGAATTTCGGGTTTTTATGGGCTCCGGTGCGTTATTACAAAAAAGAGTTTTCTAAAAAATAAAATATCAGCCAGTGTCAACATATCTTCTCATCAACCTGCTTTCAATCAGTTTGCCACTTATTCTCAGCTTTGAGCCCCGCTTTTCGTTTTACAAAAAGTTTCCGGCTGTGGTCAGTGCGATCATCCCGGTATTGGTTTTTTTCATCATTTGGGATGTTTACTTTACCAGGATGGGAGTTTGGGGATTCAACCCGATGCATTTATCAGGAATTTACCTTTTTGACCTCCCGGTGGAAGAGTGGTTGTTCTTTGTAACCATCCCTTTCGCCAGCCTTTTCACGTACGAAGTGGTCAATTACCACTTCCCGCAAGATTTTCTCAAAAAAGCGGGCAAGCCCATTGCTTTGGCTCTGGCGGCTACCTTGTTAATTGTTGGACTTTTTTCACTGGGCAAATGGTATACTTCCGTAACTTTTTTACTGACTGGAATTTGGCTGCTTTTAAATGTCTATGTATTCAAGGTAAAATACCTCGGACAGTTTTTTATTGCTTACGGGTTGATTCTCATTCCATTCTTTTTGGTTAATGGAGTGCTTACCGGATCAATGATTCCGGAAGAGGTGGTTTACTATAACGACCAGGAAAACCTTGGCATACGGCTCTTTACTATTCCCATCGAAGATTCTATTTACGGAATGCTGCTTATCCTGATGAATGTCAACATATTCGAATGGTTTTTAGGCAAAAGGGATAACCCATTCCCACGGTATTCCTAATCGCATTCTCCATGTGAGTTAAAATCTCATATTACAAATAGGTGATTTTACTCCTGAGGGGTATTCTCCGCAGAAGCAAAATACCCGCGAAAGTCTTCTCCGCTTGGATTTTGAAACACGCTCAATCCAAATTCCGGAATCACCGTAAGGATATGGTCGAAAATCTCTGACTGCACTTTTTCATACTCCACCCATGCCTGCTTGGCTGAGAAGCAATAGATTTCCATCGGGAGCCCCTTTTCGGTGGGAGCAAGCTGTCGCACCTGGATGAGCATGTCCTGATTTACATCAGGATGGTTTTTCAGGTATTCGAGTAAGTATCTTCTGAAAACACCTACGTTTGTTTGGCGCCTCAGATTCACAATTTCAGAGGTGTCAATCTCATTTTGCTTATTATATTCCTTTATTTCCTGCTCTTTCTGTTCAATATAATCTTTAAGTATGCGGATTCTCTTAAACTTTTCAATCATCTCCCCGGAGCAGAATTTTATGCTCTTCATGTTAAGGTTTACCGAGCGCATGATTCTTCTTCCTCCGCTCTCCTGCATTCCTCGCCAGTTTATAAATGAATCTGAAACCAAAGAATAAGTTGGAACATTTGCAATTGTCATATCCCAGTTTTGCACTTTAACAGAG
>JASMTJ010000598.1:0-12087 GCA_041694335.1 Bacteroidales bacterium | reverse complement strand
GGCATCCAGTAAGCATTTTGCGGTAAATCCTCATAGATTTCGATGTCAAGGTAATCTCCCTCAACAAGATGATACTGTATAGTCACCTTTTGATTGTGAGGAGAGAAATACTCAATGTCTTCGCCGTTAGCAGCGCGTCGGAAACCGCCCTTATCTTCAGAGCCGGTGTCGACTATCGTAGTATTAGCAATGGTTTTGCCATCAGATCCTTTGATTGATATATGCACCTCCAGACTGGCATAAGGTCCCATGGTGGAGGATTCATCGTTTCCCCAAAAAGAAAACAGGTAATTGTGATTATTAATAAGGTCAAAATGAATACTGTTTTGCTTGGAGGAAGTAAAACGATCAGAAAAAACCTCATAAGCAGACTTTATGTTTTGGGCATAGATAAAACCCAGGAATCCAATGGCAATCAGGCTGTAAGAGATTTGTTTTTTCGTTTTTATTTTCATTGCACAGGTCTTAAAACCGGAAAGCAGTTTAGCATGCTTTCCGGTTATTGTTAATGAATCGCGTGCTTATCCTGAAAAAAACTATCTTATCTGGAAGTTTTTGACTTCAGGTGTATCGTCTTCATCGCCAATCCGGATTTCCACAGCATATTTTCCTTTCGGCCACCCGTTGTAAGGACGGCTCAATGAACTGTGAAGGTCAAGATTGGTTCCTTTGTCTTCCGAATTGAGCACCACCTCGTCGATGATGAGGGGTTCTCCTTCAACATATTTCCATGTGAATTTGACCTTGGTATCGGCCGGAGCATTTTTCAGCTTGCAGCTCACATAGATATTCTGCGTGGAGGGGCTTAATGTGCTGTTATCGTTACCGCAAAGGTTACCGTTCATGTCGGTACATACCTTAACATCAGAAACATTGGCCGTTGAGAATTCGAACTCGCATGAAGAACAAAACACCATCATCGCGATTGTTGAAATCAGGATACTTATCTTTTTCATCGGTTTTTAATTTTGTGGCCTATCTCTCCAACTGTATTTAATGAGCACAGCATCCGCAGCAGCGGGAAAGGATGTGGCCTGTTTTTAAACTACAAATCTGTGATGAAGATAAGTCTTGCAAGAAGGGAGAGCCAATGATGGATGGTAGTTGCTGCCGGATCTTTATTATTTGATGATGTTATTTGATTATTTGGTTTTTTGAGATGATGTTTAATAACTGCGATTTTTTAAAGGGTTTAGACAAGTAATCGTCACATCCTGCCTTGAGGGCTTCTTCCTTGTCGCCTTTCATGGCCCTGGCTGTGAGGGCAATGACAGGAAGATGGGGCGATTGGCTCTTGATTCGCCTGGTTGCTTCGAGCCCACCCATATCTGGCATTTGCAAATCCATAAGAATCAGGTCTGCTTCGGTATGTCGTTTAACAGCATCCTCCCCATTTTCAACGGTAATCAGAATCGCGTTGGTAACTTTCAATATTTTCCTGAGCAATTCAGTTCCTGAGATATCATCTTCCGCAATCAGAATGGTTTTTCCGGTCATATCAAACGGCAAATCCATGGCTGGTGTTGATTGAGTATTCCCTTCGCTGTTTTCGGCCGGAATCCATACTTTAAAGGTTGTGCCTTTGCCCACACGCGACTCCAGCTCAATAGAACCGTCGAGCAATGAGGTTATCTTTTTAGCCACCGACAAACCAATTCCCGAACCACCATATTTGCGGGTGTCGCTGTTATCGGCCTGGTAAAACATGTCAAAGATTCTTTCTTGTTTGTATTTGGGAATACCAATTCCTGTATCCTCAACGTAAAACAGGATTCCGGGAACATTATTCACTGATTTATCGGTACATCCAAATTTAACATGCCCCGACTCCGTAAACTTTATCGCGTTCTTGATAAGGTTAAGCATTACTTGCTTCAGCTTTATCTGGTCAGAATAGATGGTTTTATTGATGCAGCTTTCATCCTTATCAAAAATCAGCTCAATATGTTCTTTACGAAGCTTTTGTTTATGGTTGATCATTATCTGGCTAACCGCAAGCATCATATCTTTCAGGTAAAAGAACTCTTTTACGGCCCTGGCCTGACCACTTTCGATGAGTGATAAATCAAAAATCTCTTCCACCAGGCCCAGTAAGTGGTTTCCGCTTGAATGGATAGTTTCCCCATAAAACGCTATATCCTCTATCCCCGGGTTGTCCTTTATCATTTCCGAAAAGCCAATAATTGAGTTAAGGGGTGTGCGAAGCTCATGCGACATGGTCGCCAGAAAGGCCGATTTCAGCCGGTTGCTTTCTTCAGCTTTTAACTTGGCAGCTTTCAGCTCTTCTACGGTCTGCTGCAGCTTTTTATTAACAATCTCGTATTCCTGGTTCTGCTTTTCAAGGGTTGCTTTGCTTTCAGCAATGATCGCGTTTGACTTCACCTGCCTGGTGATTTCCCTTACAATGGCCAAAGTGTGATTATCGCCTTTAGGAACCATTCTGGATTCAAAATACCGCAATTCATCATCGATAATCATTTTATATTGATACACCTGGATGGAGTTTGAATTCAAAGTCTTTTTGATGCTATTCATAGTCAGTTCAACGTAATAATCATCAAAGACATCTTTAAGGTTTTTACCGATGAATTCATTTTTATTCATCAGCATAGCTTCAGGATTTGAACTGTGGGCACTAACAAAGTTTCCTTTCCGGTCGAACTCAAAAATCATATCCGGCAAGGCTGAGAGAATCGAACGACTGTGTTGTTCGCTCACCAATAGTTTTTTTTCGGTTTGTTTACGGATGGTTATATCCCTGCCCAAAACCACCATTCCTTTCCTGGAACCATCCGGGTGAAACAGGGGAACCTTAATGACATCGTAGGTGCGGATATTACCATGTTTGTCAGGAATATTCTCATCTGAATGTGTAATCGATCCTTTTTCCCAGGTAAACTCATCAGAAATGTTGCATTCCTCAAAAGCTTTCCTGTAAATAGGTAGCGTATGCTCTGAAAGCTCCATGTCAGTTTTGCCCCGGTAATCTACTTCTTCGAGATTAAACAACTCAAGATCTGCTTTATTGGCCTCCAGCCATCGGCCTTCTCCATCCTTGAAACAAACAATATCAGGCGTTGAATTAATAAGCGTTCTCAAAAGTTCTTCGCTCTCTTTGGTTTTTTGCTCAGCGGCAACACGGTCGGCAATATCATGGACTTGCCCAAGGATAGCTTTTTTGCCTTCATAATCAATAATTTTATCAAGGATAAATACAGGCTTCAATTCTCCTGACTTAGTAAGAAGATTGATTTCATTGGTGATTTCACCGGCTCGATTTATTTTTGCAGTTGTTTCTTTAATCTCTTCTTCTGAGAATTGGCTTTGTAATTCACTGATTTTCATTTTCAGGAGTTCTTCCCTCGTATAACCGGTGAGCTGTTCGGCTGTTTTGTTAGCCTCTATAATATCATGTGAGAAATTATGAATGATGATAGCATCGGCAGAATTATTGAAAAGCGATTCAAATTTTTCCTGCGCAATTTCTTGTTTTGTTAGATCTTCGAAAGTGGCCAGTAAGCAATCTTGTCCGTCGAACTCAGCCCTCTCAGCCGATATCCGGGTGTAACCTGTCGAACCATCTTTTTTTACAAACCGGCCTTTCATTCCAATAACGTAACCTTTTTCTTTGATTTCCGACACGAAGGCATTCCTGAAGCTTTCATCTTTCCAGATATTAATATCATACACCGTCTTACCGATAACTTCTTCCCTGGCATAGCCCGTAGCACGGGTAAAGGAATCGTTCACCTCCAGATATTTCCCTTCATCTATAGAGGTTATGGTCATCACACTTGGGTTCATTTTAAAGGCGCTGTGATATTTTTCCAGTCGTTTTTGGGTGTCAGATAACCTGGATTTCAATTGATGAATGCTTTTCTCCTGCTGAGCAAAATATTTTTGGACTTTTAGGAGCTGGTCGTGTAATTCAGGGTTATCCACGGACTTCTGCATAAGCTCGGATAAATCATCAGTCAATTGTTCAAAACTATCTGGATAACGCCTGTTCATGGTTGGTATTTTTTATCAGCTCTTTTCCCCTTGCTTGAATGGCTTCAAATATACTAAAGTTTCGTTTTTGATGCTTTCCTCTTCGTAGTTAAAGATAAGGTAAAATCAATTATTATTGCTGTACTTTAATTATTAGTATTTTCGTGCGCTGATATCCTTTAAAACAATATTGATGAATCAAAAACCAACACTACTGATTTTAGCTGCCGGTATGGGCAGCCGCTATGGCGGATTAAAGCAGCTTGATGCTGTGGGGCCATCAGGAGAAGCAATCATTGACTATTCAATTTATGATGCTAAAGAAGCCGGATTTGGGAAAGTGGTTTTCCTTATTCGCAAAGAGCTTGAAGATGCATTCCGTGAGCGTTTTGGGAGCCTTCTCGAAAGGAAGATTGATTATGAATTTGCTTACCAGGAACTTGATATGCTGCCTGAGGGCTACTCGGTGCCGGAAGGCAGAGTGAAGCCTTGGGGTACAGGTCATGCGGTGTGGTGTGCACGAAAGCAAATCAACGGTCCGTTTGCTGTTATCAATGCCGATGATTTTTACGGACGTGATGCTTATAAAGTATTGGTGGAGAATATGAGCACCAATACCAAGGATCACATCATGGTGGCTTATCACCTCAAGAATACCTTGTCGAAACACGGGCATGTTTCAAGAGGGGTTTGCACAACAGACTCAGACAACAACCTTCTGGATGTGGAAGAGCACACCAAAATATTTATGAAGGATGGCGATATTGTGTTTGATAACAACGGAACCCTGGTAGAAATCGCTCCCGAAACACCCGTTTCCATGAATTTCTGGGGCTTTCAACTCTCTTATTTCGACTGGCTGGATAAATATTTTACTGCTTTCCTTGATGCGCAGGGGCAACAACTGAAAAGTGAATATTATATCCCTACAGTGGTAAATCATCTGATTACAAAAAGTGAAGAAAAGGTAAAAGTACTTGAATCGGATGCCCAATGGTTTGGTGTTACCTACCGGGAAGACAAAGCGGAGGTAATGCAACGAATTGCAGAACTAACCGAAAAAGGGGTTTATCCGGATAATTTGTGGGCCAAGAAGTAGAAAAACCATTTTAAAATTCCGCAGGTTAATACTTATTTACAGCATTTTTGTAATTTTGACCAAAATGCGCTAAAATGAGGGGAATAAGGTTACTCTTGTCTTTTCTTGGTTTTATACTGGTAGGAGTTTTGAATGCCCAGGAATTTGATCCGTGGAAGCAACATGCGGAGCAGCGGATAGATCAAAATCCTGATGCCCTTTTCGAAAACTACCTGGATTCAGCAAGATCGGCTACCACCATTGCCAAGCAAGTGGATTATTTGAATAAGGCTATTTCTAAAGCCGAGAGTGCCGGCATCAAAAAGGATATTGTAACTGGCAATTACTTTCTGGCCAAAGCTTATCATGAGCAGGGTGATACTGAGTATGCGAAAGCGCATTATGAGAAAGCTGTAAATATCTTAAAGAAGCAGGATTCGGATGAGTTGCTGCTTGATCCAAAGCTTGAGGCCAAAATCTACTATGATGCCGGAATTAATTACAGTTATCAAAGCGATCATCCGAATGCATTACATTATTTCACCCTGAGTGAAAAAATGTCGAAAGAGCATGGCCTGGATAGTTTGCTGGCTATTTCGTTGCGTCAAATAGGAAACGTTTATTATTACCTTGGAGAGTTATCGAAAAGCTCAGAGTATTATCATCAATCGCTCGAAAAAGCCCAGGCAATGGGAATGCATCATGCGATTGCTTCTTCATTGAGCAACATAGGCGGAAACCTTGATGAAATGGGAAGAACCGATGAGGCCAAGGAGTTCTATGAACGTGGGTTAAAAATTGCCCAGCAGCAAAATATTCCTGAATTGGTTGCCATTATCTCCAATAATATGGGCGTACTTTACTCCGGAACAGAGGATTATGAAAAGGCCATTGATAATTTTAATATGGCATTATCCTATGCCGTAAAGAATAATGATATTATCGGGAAGGCCACGTATTATAACAACATCGCTGATGTATACCTGAATAAGGGAGATTATGGAAGAGCAAGGGATTTTGCCGGTCGTTCCATGAAGTTTAATGAGCAGATCGGAAACAAAGAGGGGCTTTCCACGAATTACATGATTTATTCTTACCTGATGGCAGCGTTGAAGAAATACGATAGCGCATGGTATTACATTCAAAAGCTCGATACATTGGCGCAGGAGCAACCCAACCCAGCCATTGTTCAGGGTTATTATTCCACGCTTTATAATTATCACAAACAGCGCGAAGAATATGAAAAAGCGCTGGATTCCTACATTAAGTTAACCGATATTTACGATAGCATCAGAGATGCGCAGAACGAAGAAAAAATTGCGAACCTTACGGCAGTCACACAGGAGAGAGAGCGGCAGAAGGAAAATGAAAGTCTGAAAGAACAAAAAGAACAGCTTAAGAATTCCATTTACCTGATTGGTATTCTTTCTCTTCTGATGATCTCTGCTGTAATATATGCTTTTGTTGTCCAGCGTAAAGCAACGAATCGTATCAAGCGACAGAATGAGCAGTTGAGGAACAGCAAAAGAGAGTTGACACACAAGAATGCAGAGCTCAACCAGTCACGAAAAATGCTTGAGCAGGTGAATAAGGACAGGAATCAACTGTGTTCAATTATCTCGCACGATTTGCGTAGCCCGTTTAATTCTCTGTTGGGGTTTTCGGAAATGTTAATTGAGGAAATCGAAGATGAAGATACTGACCGCGAATCGATAGTAATGATGTCTCAGAATATCTATGCGTCCTCAATGCAGCTTTTCGAGCTGATTCAAAACCTGCTTGAATGGGCAAATAAAGAACGGGGCAAAATAGAATTTCACCCGGAAGAAATTATCCTTCATAAGGTAGCGCAGGATAACATTAAACTTGCCAAACAATCGGCACAGCTTAAAGAAGTAAAAATCTATAACCAGATCGACAAGCATGTGATGATTGAGGGTGATATCAACATGCTGAACACCATCATACGTAACCTTGTGTTTAATTCCGTTAAGTTTACTCCGAAAAACGGAAAGATAAAAATTTATACGCGTTACAATGCGAATTATGTGATAATTAATATAGAGGATAATGGCATAGGTATGTCTGAGACTGATCGCAATAAAATCCTGCATAGCGAGGAAACTTTTACCCGGAAGGGGACTGAAAATGAGAAAGGTGCCGGGCTGGGCCTGGTTCTGACGAAGGACTTCATTAAAAGGCATCAGGGATCTTTTGATATCACCACCAGAGAGGGAGAGGGCACAACTTTCCATATCACACTTCCTATAAAACAGAATTCATAAACATGCAGAGCTCATCCACAGGCTCGTCATGGTATAATTTTTGAACATTTAGATCCGGAAAATTGTCAAATGATTAGTCACAACTTATTGTCGTAAAATCAATCAGGTTCTGCCTGAAAAAATCGTGGGTAATCAACTGGGAGTACACATATTTTTAAGAAGGAGCAAGGAATATAAACGTCAAAGATACTTTTATACAGATGAAAACATTCATGCACGCCGTCAGAAATAGTTTATTGTTTTACATGCTGTTAGTTTCCCTAAACGGGGCTGCTCAGTATTTTGGACAGAATAAAGTGAATTATGAAAAGTTTCACTTTATGAAAAACAATACCCAGCATTTTGACATTTATAATTATCTTGGTAACGATACTTTGGTTCAACGACTGAGCAACCAGGCAGAGAAATGGTATCTGCGACACAATGCAATTTTCGGAGATACTATCGAGTCTAACCCGCTGATTTTTTATAATAATAAGGCCGACTTTAAACAAACCAATGTAATATCAGGAAATATTGGAGTTGGAACCGGAGGTGTGACCGAAGGCTTCAGGCGCCGTGTAATTATGCCGATGATGAATTCCAATAAGGAAACAGACCACGTGCTGGGGCATGAGTTGGTGCATGTTTTTCAGTATTACATGTTTCAGTCGGAAGACAGTATCAGCTATCAAAACCTTCAGAATGTCCCATTATGGATGGTTGAAGGGTTAGCCGAATATTTATCCGTCGGAACACAAGACAACCAAACATCTATGTGGATGCGCGATGCGGTCATCACCGATGATGTGCCGTCTATCAAAGACATGACCCGCCGGATGAATGAGTATTTTCCCTACCGCTATGGCCATGCTTTTTGGGCTTTCCTTACCGGGAAGTATGGCGACGGGGTCATCCGTCCGTTTTTCTACAATACCGCCAAATACGGAATGGATCGTGCCTCGAAAAACCTCTTCGGGATGGAAACAGACAGCCTCTCAAAACTCTGGCAGCAATCTGTAAAAGAGACCTACCAGCCGTATATTGCCGACTCGTCCTTTAGCGTGGGGGAGCAGCTTTTCGATCGTGACGAATTTGGCGACCTGAACCTGGCTCCGGTCTTGAGTCCTGACGGTAAATATGTTACGTTTCTTTCTAATAAGAATGTGATTTCTATAGATATGTTGATGGCCAGGGTGGATAACGGGCAGGTGGTGAAAAAGCTAACCGGAGCCGTCTCGCAATCACATATCGATGATTTCAATTATATCGAATCGGCCGGAAGCTGGTCGCCCGATGGAAAAAGATATGTTGTGACTTCCTTCACGAAAGGAAGAAATAACCTTATCATCATTTCACTGAATGGAGCCAAGGTAGTAAAGGAAATTAAAATCGATGGCATTGAGTCTTTCGATAACCCTGAATGGGCGCCCAATGGCAGGTATATTGCCTTTTCTGGATTGGTTAATGGCGTTTCGGACTTGTATTTATATGATCTGCAGGAAGACAAAACGATACAACTTACAAATGATACATATTCTGACCTGCAACCCGCGTGGTCTTCAGATGGGAATAAAATCGTATTTATCTCCGATCGTGGACCGGAAACGGATTTTGACCGGCAGATTTTCAGCGAGTACAGGATATCAGTGTATGATATGGAAAGTGAAAATGTCAAAGTATACCAGGATTTGTTTCCTGAATCAGAGGTGTTTAGTCCTTACTATGCAGAAAACGACAAATCCATTTATTTCCTGGCGCATGCGGATGGCTACAGAAACCTATACAAATATCACACGGAGAAAGACAGCGTTTACCGCCTGACATCCTTTGCCACCGGCATTGCTGGGATTACAGATCTGGCACCGGCTTTCAGTGTCAATACTAAAACCAATCAGATTGTTTATACACTATATGGCGATGATGGTTACCATATGCATCTGGCCGATATCAGCGACTTTGAGGAAGAGCCGGTTTCCAAGTTTATGCGCGACCCTTCTCCTGAAATGCTTCCGCCAAAGGACCGTTTGATGAATATCGTACAGCACAATCTGCAAAAGCATCCACAGACCGAGGATAGCACGATTACACAGACCCCGTATAAACCAAAATTTGAGCTCGAGTACATCGGCAGCAGTGGGATAGGGGTTGCAACTGGTTATTATGACACCTACGCCTCCGGCGGGGTCAATGCAATTTTTGGAGACCTGCTCAAACGGCACCAGTTATATACGATGGTAATGATGCAGGGAGAGATTTATGATATTGGCGGGGGAGCTACCTATATTAACCGCCAATCACGCTTTAACTGGGGAGGCTCTTACTACCATATCCCTTACCGGTATTCTTATTACCGGCTTAACAACTCGATTTATGATCCTGATCCGGTGGATTCTATCACTATCGTGAACCAACGGATTTTTCAGGACCGGCTGTCGGTTTTCGGGCAATATCCTTTTTCCAAGAAAATAAGGGTAGAGGCTGGAGGATATCTGACCAGGTACGGGTACCGTGTTGATTTGGTTAAAAATTTCTATGTTAACGGGCTCTACAGCTTCAGGAAGGACGAGCGGGGAGAGGCACCGGATCCGCTGTGGATTCAAAAAGTGTATACGGCTTTTGTGGGCGATGATGTGGATTTTGGTGTGACTTCACCTCTCGATGGGTACAGGTTCCGCATTCAGATTGATCAATCATTTACGGATATCCAGCAATATACCACGCTGGTTGACCTCAGGCGCTATTTCTACACAAACCCGTTAAGCCTGGGATTCAGGCTTTTCCACTATGCCCGCTATGGTCAGGATGCCAACTCGCTGTATCCGCTTTACCTGGGGGATAATTATTTCATCAGGGGGTATTCTTACAGCTCGTTTAACCAAAATTATTCGGTGGATGAAAATAGTTTCAATCCAAACAGTATTGCCGGATCGAAAATGGCGCTGTTCAACGCCGAAGTCAGACTTCCGTTTTCTGGTCCGGAGAGGCTATCGGTCATCAAGTCGAATTATCTCTATTCTGATTTGGTCTTGTTTGCCGATGGAGGGTTTGCCACCGAAGACTACAATAACCTGAATTGGGGATGGCAGCCGGCTTTCTCTACCGAGCAAAATCAGAATGTTAGTAACCTGGTTTTCAGTGCCGGACTGGCATGGAGGATCAATCTTTTCGGATATGCCATTTTAGAACCCTATGTAGCCCGGCCTTTTCAACGGACAGACAAAACCTGGGTGTTTGGGTTATTTATAAAAGGAATGGATTGGTAGCACGGTGTCTGGTTTATCCTGATCTTCGTATTTTTGTGCCAAAATTAAAAGAATGGCATCTGATATACATCCTGGCAAAGGAAAAAGAATAGCAATACTTACGGGCGGTGGAGATACCCCTGCATTAAACGCCAGTATTAAAGCCATCAGGGATCAGGCTGTATCTCTTGGCTATGAAGTGGCCGGAGTAAGAAGGGGCTGGGCCGGGTTGCTGGGAGATGGTGATTTGGTCGATATTACCCATGCCAGACTTGATGCCTATTATGGAGGAACAGTTTTACGTTCCAGCCGTACAAACCCTTTTAAAGGTGAGAATTCACAAAAAAATCAACTGTTGCGTAATTTAAGTGCTTACGCTATCGATTTATTGGTGGTTATCGGTGGAGATGATACGATAAGCGCAGCCCAGAAACTCCACCTCGAAGAGGGGTTTCCGGTCATTGCCTTTCCGAAGACAATTGATAATGACTTACGTACGGGCACTTTTCTGGCATTGCCGTCAGGCAACACAGAAGTAGCCTTGTGCCCGGGGTTTCCCACTGCCGTGGATGCGGTTTGTGATTATATGAACAGGCTCAAAACGTATGCCTTGTCGCACGAGCGCGTGTTGGTGGTCGAAATTATGGGCCGGGATGCCGGATGGCTCGCCGCTTCAGCGGCTGCGGCTGGCGCGGATTTTGTGCTGGTTCCGGAGGTGGAAATGAATGCAGAGAGGAGAAGTGCGTTCATTGAAAAAGTAAAGCAAGCCTACATCACATCTGAACATGGATTCCTTACTGTTGCTGTAGCGGAAGGAGTGAAATGGTATAACCCGCAAACGAAATTAACCGAGGTAGTGCATGCCGGAAGTGGGATGGATGATTTTGGTCATCAGAATTTTGGTGGAATTTCAGGCTTCATAGCAGATGACCTTAAAAAAGCAACAGGTTTTCCGGCAAAGGGGGTGGTAAGTGGGTTTTACGCCCGTTCAGGCAACTGCAGTAAAACAGACCAAAAACTTACTGAAGCCCTTGCCATTAGGCTAAAGGAAATGATTATCAATGATGACTTTGGTAAAATGCCTGCCATTGCGGTGATTGAAAAGAACTGGCTTGAAACGCCAAAAACGAAAGCCACAGCCCTTGCTGATATTCGTAATGTTCCATTGCCCAAAAAGTTTTATAATCTCGAGGATTTCAATGCAACCGATGAATACCTGGACTTTGTAAAAAACGTCTCTTGTGCTTCAAACATCCCGGTGTATGATGAGAAGTTCAAACCGTTGAAAAAGTAAGGAATCAGAAAGCGCTAACTCCGGGCAGAAATACCTGTTTCGCACTCCTCGTCACTACCTTTAAACAGGTGCATATGATTATTGATATGCTCTCTTTTGCCCAGGAAAAAGAAAATATCGTTTTTCTGAATGGCCGTTTCTTTTTCAGGATGAGGCATGACATTGCCATTTCTGCTCAGTGCCAGCAATGAAAGGTTCTTATCGGAAATGAAACCC
>JASMTJ010000597.1:0-1334 GCA_041694335.1 Bacteroidales bacterium | reverse complement strand
GCTACTGGCACACTTGGTTCCAGCTACGAGGATAGGGTATACGCGCTAGATCGCTTGACTGAATTGGCGGCTAAGGCGGAAAAGGTAATTATCTGTGATGCGATGGTAACTGACCAAACAATCAATTGGTTTCGAGCTATCGTTAAGGCAAAGCAGACAATTTATACGGCGCGACCAAGAATATCCCAAAATCTTATTATGCAGGTGGTAACTGAGGCAGAGCTTCTAGGTAAGGTTGAGGAAGATGTAAAACTTGGAAGAAAAGCCGTGATCTTCTGCGATTATAGTGAATCAAAAATGCACGAAATAATGAAAGGCTTTAAAAATGTTGATGGGTGCAAGGTTTTTGAACTATCGCGAAAGACTTTAGATAAAGGAGAGTGGTCGGTTGACTCTCTTGATGAAGTGCTGCTGAGCAATGATGTGGTTATTATTACTCCAATAATCAACGCTGGTGTTTCAATCACGCTTAAAGAATATGATCAGGTATACGCTTTGGCAGGAGGGACGTTGTCACCGACGAGCTTAATGCAAAGTGTTCGACGTTTTCGGTGTGCGAGCCGCGTTGTGGTGGCGTTCAGGAAAAGCGTAGGCAAAAGGCCAATCCTCAATAGACAGAAATTTGTTCTGAATCAGTTGCCAGATAATGTTGAAGACCCGATCGGTGAGATGAAGCGCTTGCTAAAGACCGAATCAGGAAAATTCCTGGCTGACTACGCACTGAACCGTAGCTATCAATATCGTGGTTTCCGTCAGGTGCTCTTTATTGCCGCAGAGCAGATGGGGTTCGAGTTATGCCATAGTGGGGTATCTGGCAGGGTTCGGAAAATAGGGGTAGAAGCCAAGCGTCGAGGAAAAAAACAGACACTAATTGATCAGCGAAAAGCTGCCTTTGATGCGTCGTTTAAATGGTATATGGGGACACTCACCTGCGATGACACTGGTGTACCTTCCGAGAGATCTTTCGAGCAGCAGGTTGCGCACCGAACTATCGTTGCTCTACAGGTGCTCGACGAGCCAAGATTGACGGATGAGTTATATGAGCTGATCTTTTTCCATGACTTGGATCGAATTGTATTTACCAGGATGAGGTTAAAGCGTGGCTCGGTAGCCTCGCCGCATAAGGTTAACGAGCGTGAAAAGCTTGCATCACACTACGCCACGGCGCTTCTCGAGGAGGCTGGTGTCAATTTTCTAGACCTATCGACATCTCGGATTACGCCGCAGTCGGCAAACACTATGGTGAATTATCTCGGCAACGTGGTCAGACTAGAGACTGGCGGTCAGATTCCGATGCTGTCGCTGTTCCAGAAGATTTTTCCCAATGTAAATGT
>JASMTJ010000596.1:0-5245 GCA_041694335.1 Bacteroidales bacterium | reverse complement strand
AGGAAATTATCCACGCCATTCGAGCCGTTCTCTGATAGATTATTATTGTTCCTGGCTTTTCGGTCTTATAAGTTTTTCTTCAATATTCTACCCGTTCACTCGCGAATGGCTACCACACATGCCTGCCCTATAATTCCCTGCTTGTTTTGCTGGCCATACCCTCGTAGGCCAAGAGTGCGCAGCCGAACGCTTTTGTTTTTCCAGACAAACAGCCATGAAATTCAATTTATATTATTTACCGGACAATAATGATTACTATTTAGATTTTCAATGAATTGATTGGATGAAAGACATTCCACAACACATTATGGTTTGCTTATAAATTCATTTGATAAAACAATTTGAAGCTTTTCGAAATAAGACCTGTCTATTCATATTTGAGGATTGCGCCGTTATACCCTACGGCATATCCTTTTTTTGATGTTGGAAAAGCGATGGCGTTGAGGTAGTATTCGCCTTCGAATGGTTCCATGGTCCATTCTGAGCCACTTTTCGATCGGATAAGCTGGTCTGCATCAGCGGCCCAGATTTCATCCCCTTCTTCGATATCCGTAATGAACTGTCCTCCGGAATAGGCCATGCTCCAAGAGTTACCACCATCGGTGGTTTGATAAACCTGGCCTTCGCCAAAGCTGGTGCCTGCAAAGCCACGCTGATCATCCGTAAACTTAATGGCATCCACCCTGAGGCCATCGAAACCCTCTTCTTGTGTAATCCAGTTTTCACCGCCATCAGAGGAATAACGGATACTTTGTGAGCCCACCCAAATATTGCTGCCAGAAACGTCCAGTGCAAAGAGCTCTTCATCGAAGTTCTTTTGGATACTCCAGCTTCTGCCGCCATCGGTGGTCTTCAGAAGGTTTTGCCCGCTTAAGGCATATCCCAGCTGGGCATCGGCAAAAATCAACTCCGAAACAGCGTGCTCGCTTTGTGGTACGTCAGCACTGTTCCAGCTGGCCCCGCCATTGCGGGTATACAAAACGATGGCTTCTGCGTTGTTCTTCAGTCCGCTTACCACCCCGTTATCACTGTCAAAGAAATACACAGACTCAAAATCATAGCTGTGCTCATCCTGCACGCCGCTGTTTTCCCAGGTCAGTCCGTCAGAAGTTTTTAAAATCGTGTTGGTGCCGGCTATCCATCCCTGGTTTTCATCAGTAAAATGGACATCGTACAAGGTATTGTTGGTTGGACTGTCCATGTACGACCAAATGCGATTCTGTTGTTCGTTCGTATCATCTTCGCATCCACTGAGGATGGCCATTACGACAATCATTATCAGGCTAAACGACTTTTTCATTTCTTTAGATTTATGATGATGCTTTAATATTCGATTTTTTCTGATTTGCATGTCTGAAGCAATTTTCAGACGATGACAGTTCCCTTTTGTAACGTGACATCTCCAAAATTATTGATTAATCACGAAAAGAAATTTCTCCAATCACCGGAAGGTGATCCGAGGGATACTTGCCTTGCTGATGGTCATCAATGATTTGATGGTGGTGGACATCAACCATCTCATTGACAAAAATATAATCGATAACCAGTCCTTCACGGAAGTTCTTGTCAAACCCGATATATGTATAATCAGGGCCCATAATTCGTGCTGAGCTGTCGGAAACCGCATCATGAAGCTTCACCGGATTGTCCCAATACGTAAGCTGCTGATAAGGTCCTGACTTGCGGAGGCTGTTGAAATCACCCATCAGAATAACCGGTATCCACGATTTTTCATTGGTCATCTCTTTGATTTTACGGATGATAAGCTCAGTGGATTTCAGCCGTGCAATGGTTCCCTGGTGGTCGAGGTGTGTATTAAAAACATAAAACGATTTTTGCGAAGCATAGTCATAAAAATAGCCCCAGGTTACGATACGCGGACAAGCCGCATCCCAGCCGGTTTTCCCCGGGGTTTCCGGGGTTTCTGATAGCCAGAAAGTCCCGCTTTTTCGCAAGGAGAACTGCGTGGTATCATAGAAAAGCGGACAGAACTCCCCTTTATTTTCGCCGTCATCCCTGCCAACACCAATCCTGGCAAAGCCCTGAAACTCATTTTCCATATCCTTCACCTGCGAATAAAGTGCTTCCTGAAGTCCGAAAATGGCTGGCTGGTGGTAATGAATCACGTTGTATGCGATTTCTTTCCGGTCATTCCAGCTGTTCTCTCCGTCATCAGGATTGTCATAACGGATGTTGAAGGTCATGACCCTAAAAGCGTCCTGTTGTGCATAAAGGTTCATTCCTGTTAAGGCTAAAACCCATATCCCCAAAGTAGTCCAAAACTGTATGAATGAGATTTTCATTGATATAAATTTCTTTCCTTAAGTAAGAAGCAAATCAAAACGTAAAAATAGGAAAAAACAATGACTGTTCGACGAGTTAAATCCGCTAAATATTTCAGGAAAAAAGACATTAAATATAATGTAATGCACACAAATACAATTTGGTATGGATATTAACATTTGTATGTTAAACAAATAACAAAAAAGGTCTGTTGTAGGGGCAGTCATTAACTTAAAACAATTGTATTATGAATTATCCAGAGCATTATAATAAACTCAGAAAGCTCATGACAGAGCTCGGTGGTGAAATCCCTGAAACCATGAAAGGGTTTCAATCACTTCATAAATCTGCTGTTGCAGAAGGTAAGCTAAGTACTAAAACAAAAGAGCTGATAAGTCTTGGTATAGCCATCAGCGTTCGTTGCGACGGTTGCATTGCATTTCATGTTAACGACGCCTTGAAAGCGGGTGCTACGCATGATGAAATTACCGAAACCATAGGTGTTTCAGTATTGATGGGAGGAGGCCCGGCTTTGATGTATGGCTGCGAGGCACTCGAAGCACTTAAGCAGTTCGAAGAAGTGCAGTAGATTAATAGCATGAAGACCGGATGTAGGATTCTGCGATAAGAAACCTTATCCGGTCTCATTTTTACACACGCCCCTGGTTTATTTCGTTTGGATTCATGAATGGCTGGATTAGAAGGTAATATCAGAAACAATCCTGACTGACGTATTTTTGATGTAGTCTTTAAGGCCCGAAATGTATTGAGCACTGCCCGGATTGTATTAGTATTGCCACAATAAAATGAAACTTATGAAATCAATCGGAAGTATCCTTTTCTTACTGCTTTTCCCCACCATTATTATTGCCCAAACCTATCTCGATCCGGATGCTCCTGTAGCAGAGCGGGTGGATGACTTATTATCCAGGATGACCCTCGATGAAAAAGTGGGGCAGATGGTGCAGGCTGAGCGTGGTAGTATTTCCGGAGCCTTGCAGCACATCGATGAGTTTTATATCGGATCCATCCTGAGTGGTGGTGGCAGTGTTCCTTCTCCTAACACACCTGAAGCTTGGGTGGCCATGTATAATGAAATGCAAACCCGGGCCATGTCCACACGACTGGGGATTCCTCTGATTTATGGAATCGATGCCGTGCACGGACACAATAACCTTCAGGATGCGGTGATTTTTCCTCATAACATTGGGATGGGATGCACCAGAAATCCGGAGCTGGTCAGGGAGTGTGCTGAAATCACAGCCACTGAGGTCAGGGCTACAGGTGTTGACTGGACCTTTAGTCCGTGTATTACTGTGCCTCAGAACGAGCTGTGGGGACGGACTTACGAAGGTTTTGGTGAACTGACTTCTTTGGTGGATACGCTTGGGCGTGCCACCGTTTTAGGATATCAATCTGACTCTTTGGGTTCAGAGAAAAGAATCCTGGCCTGTATCAAACATTTTGTGGGTGACGGAGGAACAGAAAATGGCATTGACCAGGGCAACACGGTCATCAGTGAAGAGGAGCTTCGGGAGATTCACCTGGAGCCCTACATCTCTTCCATTGAAGCAGGGGCCGGTTCGGTGATGGCTTCTTTCAGCAGCTGGAATGGCGAGAAGTGCCATGGACATGAATACCTGCTAACGGAAGTGTTAAAGGAAGAATTGGGATTTGAAGGTTTTGTGGTGAGCGACTGGCTGGGTATCGATCAGCTTAATGGAGATTTTAAAACTGCGGTTACTATGGCGGTAAATGCAGGTATTGACATGGCCATGCAGCCAAATAATTATCTCCAGTTTATAGATGCTTTAAAACAGTCGGTCAACGATGGTTCGGTTTCGATGGAGCGCATCGACGATGCCGTTTCAAGAATATTACGCATAAAATTTCAGATGGGATTGTTCGAGCATCCTTATGCGGAAAACAATATGACTGATACGGTGGGCTGTGAAGCCCATCGCGAAAAAGCCCGGCAAGCAGTCAGAGAGTCGGTGGTTCTTTTAAAGAACGAAAACATCCTTCCTTTTGAAAAAGGGGAGAGTGATATTTTGGTAGCCGGGTCGAAAGGCAATGATATTGGTGCGCAGTGTGGCGGATGGTCGATCTGGTGGCAGGGCGGTCATGGAAATATCACTGAGGGAACCACGATTTATGAAGCGGTACACCAAATGAATGGCAGTGGAAACACATTTTTCACCACAAGCACTTTAAACATACCGGATGTTGATTTTGCTATCGTGGCCGTGGGGGAAAACCCTTACGCCGAAGGAGCCGGAGACCTTTATCATGCCGGAGCATCCGGCTTTCAGCTTTCGCAGGAGGATAAAGATCTTGTCCGGGCCATCGACGAATCGGGAATTCCTTTTGCGATCGTACTGATTAGTGGAAGACCAATTGATATCAGGGATGAGCTAGCATCTTCCGATGCTTTTGTGGCTGCGTGGTTGCCGGGTTCTGAAGGGGGCAGCGGCATTGCCGATGTACTGTTTGGTGATTATGAACCCACCGGAAAACTGTCGCATACCTGGCCTGCATCCTACAGTGATGTGCCTATAAACTTTAACAGTTATTATCCGTTTGATGCAGCTCTTTTCGAATACGGTTATGGCCTGAACTATGAAAGCGTAGGTTTGGCAGAGAACGAAGTGAAGGAGACGGTAAAAGCCTATCCGAACCCTGTAAGTGATATTCTGGTGGTGAACCCGCAAAGCAATGAACAAGTCACCATAAGCTTGTATGATTTGGAAGGAAGAAAGTTGAATCAATTCACGAGTAGTTCAGGTGAAAGAATCAAAATCCCGATGAGCAATTACAGAAGCGGCGTTTATTTCCTAAGGATTGACAATGGAGTTTCAGTACAGACCAAGAAGATCATTAAAAAATAAGCACCTCCAGACTTATATGCCTTATATGGTTTTCTTTCTTATCCTGAAAGAGAAAATTAATCAATTACAGTAGA
>JASMTJ010000595.1:0-11757 GCA_041694335.1 Bacteroidales bacterium | reverse complement strand
CAAATCCTGCCCATGGGCACGCACTTCCTGTGGCATGCCTTCAGCGGCATCGGTACTTACTACATCCTGGCTTTCCTTTACCATTTCAGGCTGAAGCACCTGGAAAACAAATAATGCAATACGCCTTGCATTTGTCACTGACTCCTTCAAAAGTGTTAAATCACTTTGTCCCCAATTCCTGGAAAGAACCCTCCGCCTTTGCGGAAAAACTCCTGTTAAGCGGAAAAACATCAAAACCTGGTGGAGATGACACCATCAGTCTTCAGAAACCTTCCCGCCCCGGGCGAGAGGCTGTTTTAAGCGTTAAGTTAGCTTCTCCCCCGGGGCAGGAACCTATCCTAAGCTTTCAGATAATATCCCGCCCCGGGCGGCATGAAAAGCTGCACCCGGATAAGTGTCTCCCCCCGGGCGGGAGGCTGTCCTCATGCTTCACTTTGTTTCTCGCCCCGGGCGGGAAGCTGTCCTGATGTTTTACTTCGTCTCTCCCCGCGGGCAGGAAGGTAATCTAAAGCTTTGGACGCCCCCATTTCAATGAAGAGAGGCTATCCTAAGTCTTCAGACAGGTTCTCTTCAGCGAAAAGAGGCAATCCTGAACCCTCAGACGGGTTCTCTTCAGTGAAGAGAGGCTATCCTGAACCTTCAGACGGGTTCTCTTCAGTGAAGAGAAGGTTATCTGTCTTCAGAAAATAAAAACCGGATACCACTTCAGCAGTATCCGGTTTTTATTTCTGTTTGAGGAAGCTTTTACTTTAGAAACTCCCTGACTTTTTGTGCTACGTTTTCGGCGGTGTATCCGAATTTCTCGTCGAGCACCTGGTAGGGTGCAGAGTATCCGAAATGCTCCAGTCCGATTACTTTTCCGTTAGGACCGGCAATCTGTTCCAGTGCATCGGGCAATCCGGCCGAGAGGCCAAACACCGGCACGTTGTGAGGAATGACCGATTCGCGGTAAGCTTCATCCTGGTCGAAGAACAGGTTGGGCGAGGTAGCCGAAACCACATTCACCATCAGGCCTTCCTTTTTCAGGATTTCCGCACCGTTGAGCAGGGTAGAAACCTCCGAGCCATTGCCCACCAGCACCACGTCAGGTCTTCTGTCGGCTTTCCTGACGAGATAAGCGCCCTTTTCAGCACCGCTGGCTTCAGCAAAACGATCGTTGCCCATCGGTTTAATATCTTCAATACCCTGGCGGGATAGTACAAGAGCAGTCGGTGTTTTTTTGTTCTCCATCGCCATCTTCCAGGCCACGCGCGTTTCGGCCGAGTCGGCAGGGCGCAGCACCAGCATGCCGCGGTCGCCGGAGTGGTTCCTGACTTTCTCAAGCAGCCTGAGTTGCGTTTCCTGCTCAATGGGCTGGTGTGTGGGGCCATCCTCTCCCACACGGAAAGCATCGTGAGTGAAAACATATTTCACCGGAAGCTCCATCAATGCGGCCAAACGAATCGCCGGTTTCATAAAATCAGAGAAGACAAAGAACGTGCCCGTTACCGGGATAATTCCTCCGTGAAGGGCAATACCATTAGCGATGGCTGCCATCGTCAGCTCCGACACGCCTGAATGCAGAAATCCACCAGAGAAGTCATTGCGGGTGATGGCGCTGGATTTTTTCAGGAAGCCATCGGTTTTGTCGCTATTGGCCAGGTCGGCCGAAGTAACAATGATGTTCTCCAGATGCTCAGCAAAATAGCCCAGCACATTTCCGGATGCCGCGCGGGTGGCGCCGTTCTCCGGTTGTGGTATGGTGGAGAAGTCAATCTCAGGAAGCTCTCCGGCAATCATCGCGTCAAGCTTTACTGCTTTTTCAGGATTTTCATTACGCCACTTCTTTTCATGGCTTCTAAAAGCCTGTACTTTTTCACGCTTGGCTTCAAAGGCCTTTTCGTATAGCGCTTTTGTTTCATCAAATATCTCAAAAGGATCGTCCGGGTTGGCTTTCAAGGCTTCCATGGTTTTTTCCACGCTGGCCCCTGCCTTCGAAGCCGGTTGTCCGTGTGTGGAAACCTGGCGCTCGAAGCTTTCGCCGCTTTCGGTGAGCAACCCTTTACCCATAGCCGTCTTCCCAATAATCAGGAAAGGTTTTCTCTTTTCAGCCTTAGCTGCATCAAGGGCCTTTCTGATTTCATCGGGATTGTTTCCATCGATAGTCATGGTAGCCCAGCCCCAGGCTTCATACTTTTTAGCCGTATCCTCCGAAGTAGTGGCTTCGGTTTCGGTAGAAAGCTGGATATCATTGGCATCGTAAAACATCACCAGGTTGCCCAGGCCAAGGTGCCCGGCAATTCTTCCGGCGCCCTGCGAAACCTCTTCCTGGATACCGCCATCAGAGATAAACGCGTATGTTTTATGAGCAGACCACTCCCCTACCCGGTGAGCAATGAAACGCTCTGCGATGGCAGCACCCACGGCATTGGTATGCCCCTGACCTAACGGCCCGGAGGTATTCTCCACACCGCGTTCAAAATCCACTTCGGGATGGCCGGGCGTAGGACTGCCCCACTGGCGGAAGTTCTTCAAATCCTCTACCGAATACTTCCCGCAAAGGGCCAATACCGAATAAAGCATTGGCGACATGTGTCCGGGGTCCAGGAAAAACCGGTCGCGGAAAAACCACGTCGAATCATCCGGATCAAAGTTCAGATATTCTGTGAAAAGAATGTTTATAAAATCAGCGCCTCCCATGGCACCTCCGGGATGCCCCGACTTTGCTTTCTCAACCATCGCCATCGATAACACCCTGATGTTATCAGCAGCGCGGTTCGTAATTGTATTATCAGTCATTTATTTTGTTATTGTTTAATTCCTAAAACCTAAATGATTTAGTATCCTTTTTGTTTCCTGATCAGCCACATCCATCTTGTAGTGATGAAACTCCCACCGCTTCCGGTAGTTTCCCCTCAGCTCCTCAAAGCTTCCCGGATTGCGGCGCAGCAAGCGATCGTCAGATATCACATCATATGTTTTTCTGACAGACTCAATAAACGTTTTTCTTAAATCGCCGTGACTCTCGGGAGTAATCAAATGGTGAGCCGGGCCTTCGACTCTGATTGCGCTATCAATATCCAGATCAAAATAGTTGGCAGCCGCCCGAATAACCATTTCTGACCCTTTTGCCTTCCCGTCGAGGCTGTATCCGGCGATGTGCGGCGTGGCGATGCGTGCCCTTGCGAGCAGCTTGCTGTTGATTTCCGGCTCATGCTCCCACACATCCAGTGCCAGCTGAATGTCCGGATTACAATGAACCAAAGCATTAGTATCTGCCACCTCGCCACGGCTTGTGTTAATCAACCATGCTCGCTGCTTACTCTTTTTCAGAAAACCCTCATCAACAAGATGACAGGTGGCATCCCGGCCACTTTTGTTTAAAGGCACATGCAGTGAGATAATATCTGATTCCTTCAGCAAGCTCTCCAAGGCTGTAAAACCGGCCTGTCCTTCCAGCCTTTGGCGCGGCGGATCGTTCAGGAGCACGTTCATACCCAGCGCGCGTCCTGCTGCTGCTACTTTCGACCCGACATTACCCACGCCAATCACTCCGAGCGTTGTCTTTTTCAAGTCCCAATTCTCTTTCTCAAAAATGTGCGTCCACACTGAGATTACATACTGCATCACTGAACCAGAATTACATCCCGGTGCATTCGCCACGGTTATTCCATTCTGCCTGCAATATTCTTCATCGATATGATCGGTGCCAATAGTGGCTGAACCGATAAACCTGACCTTTGAATTATCGAGGAGAGCTTTGTTGCATTTAGTGCGCGTGCGGACTAAAAGGGCATCCGCATCTTTAATCGTTTCAGATGTTATTTCAGACCCTTTTCGGTAATTTACTTCTGCGAAGGGTTCCAATAACCCCTTGATAAAGGGGATTTTATCATCCACCACAAAATGTAACGCCCGCTGCTGAAACATGGCGCAAAAGTAATAATATTTCAGGAGCTGAAAAGAGAAAACCACCTGCCAATTTATTGCATTAACAGGTGGTTTTCTAAATTATTTTGGCACTGTCTTAAGGAAATAATCCAAAAAACGGCCTGTCAGGCCCTGGCTTCGAGTATCAGCTTGACTTTATCAGGCGTTACCTGACCCGATTCTCCCAACTTCCAGTTACGTTGCGACATTCTGTCGATAATCTTCTCCACCGTATCGTTACCTACGTTGTAGTCACTCAGACGTGTTTTTATTCCTAAAGAATTAAAAAACTGTTCGGTTTTTTCTGTTGCCTGCTCAATTTTTTCTTCATCGCTTCCCTGACGAATATTCCAAACGTTTTCAGCATACTGCACCAGGCGTTGCTTCTTTTGCTCTCTCATCACCTTCCAGGTTCCCGGAAGCACAATGGCCAGGGTGCGGGCATGGTCAATTTCATGGAAAGCCGTCAGCTCGTGACCAATCATATGCGTCGACCAATCCTGCGGCACTCCTGCTCCTATCAGTCCGTTCAAGGCCATGGTGGAGCACCACATGATGTTAGCGGCACATTCATAGTCTGAAGGGTCTTTATAGTAGCCCGGGCCTTTTTCAATCAGGGTTTTAAGGATACTTTCGGCAAAGTATTGCTGCAAGCGGTATCCGTTATCGTAATTCATGTATTGCTCAATCACATGGACAAAGGCATCCACCACTCCATTAGCAGCTTGCTTTTCAGGAAGTGTGGCCGTCACTTCAGGGTCAAGTACCGAAAACTTTGGGTAGAGCTGCGGATTCCCGAAAGGGAGCTTTTCCTGTGTAGCGTTATGTGTTACCACTGCTCCGGCGTTCATTTCAGAACCTGTGGCAGGCAAAGTCAGCACGGCACCCAATGGCAAAGCATCAGAGAATTTCGCGCGGCTTTTTATAATTTGCCAGGGATCATCTCCTTCAAAATTTACGGCAGCAGCAATAAACTTCGTACCGTCTATTACCGAGCCGCCACCCACAGCCAGCAGGTAATCAAAGCCCGCTTCCCTGATTTTCGCCACCGCCTTCATCAACGTTTCATATCGCGGATTCGGTTCTATGCCCCCAAACTCGTCCCAACTGTATCCTGTCAAGGCCTCCTTCACCTGGTTGTAAACCCCGTTTTTCTTGATGGAGCCACCGCCAAAAGTGACTAAGACTTTCGATTGCTTCGGGATTTCCTTTGATATATCAGCGATTTTACCCTTACCAAAAAGTATTTTGGTAGGATTGTGAAAATTAAAATTATCCATAGTATTTTGTTTTTGGGAAACTAAAACGAAAAACTCAGCGAATATGTTTAACGATAAGGTCTACAAGGTCCTTCCGCTTCATGGGCTTGGCGATGTAGTCGTCGCAACCGGCATTTATAGCTTTCTGGCGATCTTGCGACATGGCATAGGCTGTTTGGGCAATAATGGGGATTTGACTATCCATTTCCTTTATCACTTTCGTGGCATCAAGCCCGTTCATGTGTGGCAGCTGAATATCCATCAGCACTACATGGAAATGCTTGCTTTTGCATGCCTCCACAGCGTCTTTTCCATCCTGGACCCAAGACAGGTTCGGATTGTACCTCTTAAGAAAAACCCTGATCAAATCATAATTGCTGGGTTCATCCTCCACTACCAATATTTCTTTACCTTCTATGATTGATGTATCCATTAACGTTTAATATCTAAACAAAAATAACAAATCTTTGTCACCTGAGCAGTTTCCCGGAACGAATCCCTTTAAAATGCTCTGAAAGAAATTACAACATCTCTTAACCCTTTTCTGCCAAGCTGATTAAGAGACCTTTTTCTTGTATGCCCTCACCCACTCCATTTCCATTTCTGCTGAAGATTTGTCGAGCGTTTCTTCTGAAGGTTTAACAGCCAAGAGGTTCCAAAACAATGGTGCTTTGGGCACATCATTTGTTTGCTTAGCAAGAGTTACACCGTTCACCTTCCACTCGATGAGATTCTCATTCCAGATTAATGTAAAAATGTGATAATCCTTGCTTAAATCCAGCCCACTAACAACACACTCCTTCCGGGAAGGGATTCCATTCCGGCCCGCATAAATCAAACCCGTCGAAAACTTGTTATCGCCCTTCTCGATTTGTTTAAACAACTGTATCTGCGGCGCAAGCCTTCCTGATGAAAGGGCAAGGATATGTGAGAGCCCTTTGGCATGCGCACATTTAACTTTGGCTTCAAATTTTCCGAACTGTTGTGAAAAGGCTTTTCCTGAATTCAGGTTGGCTGAAGTGTAATTAAACTTCTTTGGAACAAAACCCATTTTCGGATGCCAGGCCATCCCTTCCGCCTCTTCGCGGGTGGTTTTCAAAACCAGCTTCCCTGATGAGAAAAAGTGATTTTTATCTTCGCTGTAAAACTGGTCTTCATCCCACTGCGAATAGGTTCCTCTAATAAAAGAAGCCGCAGGAAACGGGAGCGGCGACCATTTCGTGGCGGATGAGTTATCAGAAAAATCATCATCAAAAGTACACTCCCAACTTCTGAATTCTTCAATATCTTTATCGTCTTTGTGCTTAAGGTAGAACTTCACCTCTGTGTCTTTCACTAGGGCCTTGTATCGTTGCTGCTTCTCATATTCCTCACTCCTTTTGAACCTCTTCGAATCTTTCAGGTACTTTTTCTTTTCCTTAAACTCATCGCTTTCAACATAAGCCTTAAGGCTTTCATAATCCTCAATTTCCTTACTGCCATCAAGGCTTTTAAAGTCCTTAAACGCCTGGCTCTTCTCTGTTTTGAGAACACGCTTGATGTCGTTATCCTTTTTTAAAACTTTAAACTCCTCTTTTCGCGAATACGCATCCGAGTTTTTAAATGTATACTGTTTGGCCTTCTCCTTCTCTTCCTTGTATGGCCCCTTCATAAACTCCTGAAGCTCTTTTAGCTCCTGCTCTTTCGCACTTCCTTTTACTTCCTGGTATTTTTTATACTTATCTGAAAAATAATACTTTGACGCATTCTTTACCCGCTTGTTCTTTTTCAGGTTTTCAAACTCCTTGATTTTTATGTATTCATGTGACTGATTAATATCGCTGTCTTTGATTTTTTGATCCAGCGTGCCTTTCGATAAAGTCTCCTTGATGCGCTCTAACTCCTTCTGATGCTCAAAGGGGGTCTTGCTTTTATCAGCTTTTGCCGATTGCTTTTTCAACTCTTTGTAGCGCTTTTCGAGGGTCTTCTTCTCTCTTTGATATTTCTTCTTATCGTTATTGAGTTTTTGCTTTACGGCTTTAAGCGAATAATTACGCACCTCTTTCTCTAAATCGAGGTAATGCTTAAACGTTTCGCTATCCTTAAAATGGAGAAAATCATTAAACTGCTCAGAGTTCTCAAGCTTGAGAAACCAGCTTAGCTCCTGCTTCAGCGATTTATAGCGTTTCCTTTTTTCTTCAAGTTCAGAAAGCATTTTCTTCCTTTCCTCATTCACCCTGTCTTTATCACGATTAAAAGCCTCCGATTCAAGATATTGCTTCAACTCATGATAACGCTTGAGCTTGTCGGTGTCATGGTGCTTATGATAAAACTCCAGTTCCGCAGAATCATTAAGCTTATAATAGTTTTTGATGCGCTTATCAGATGATTTCTTCTTAAACTCTTTTTCCTTTTGCTGAGGTTCGGAGCCCTGGTATTTCAAAGCATCAATTTCCTTCTTTGTCTTCTTAAAAACATCAGAATGCACAAAATCATTCAAATCCAGGAATTCCTTTATCTTATCGGATTCGGATGCGTTACTGATTTTTTCGGCGCGCTGCCTCAGCTCTTCCTGTTTCTGTTCGTATTTGGAGGTTGAAAGAGCCCCTGTAAGGGCTTTCCACTTGAGAGAAGTATTGACACAGTTTTCCATAGTTTGTAGTTTTCAGGTGTCAATAAAAGTAAGAAAAAACCTTGTGCAACAAAAACTCTGGCCCAAAAATAATATACCAGCCACGATAATGGCTGGTATACTTACCTTGTTCACACAAGAAAAATCATTATACTTAACGTGATGCCAACAACAAATCATCGTTTGTTTTGAGCATCGAACGTATCATGGTTACATAGTCCATCCCTTTAGCAGAATATTTTTGCAGCCCCAGTGCCAAGTATTCACTCTTCAATTCCTGATCATTTTGTCTCATTTGATAGCGGATGTTTCTGAGCTGCGTGTAGGCGGCATGAGTGTTCAGGTTTCTCATGTATGCCCTTACCGCTTCATTGACAGAACCAAATACCTTAACTTCATGATTAAGCCCTTCTTTTCTGCCTCGCGGAACCAATCCACAGCCCTCGGTAAAGCACCACTGTCCGAAAAGGTTATTGCCTTCCCTTGCGAAATAAGAGGTTCCCCAGGCTGATTCAATGGCCGCCTGCACGAGGGCCAGCGATTCGGGAATCTGATCCACTCTGAGCAGGAGCTTTTTGTAAGCTGATTCACTCTTAAAGTCCAGGTTCCTGAGCTTGTATTCTGAAGCAATGTCATTGAGCTTGTTGAAATGCTTTTCATTGAGCTCCCAACCTTTTTTGTAGGCCACATAACTCTTCTTCACAAAATCTCTTTGCTGAAGAATACGTTCGTTTTCAGCCTCAACAATTGGCTGAAGAAAATCAAAGAACTTAACCTTCAATAATTTTCCGCCTCCTATTCTGGTAAAGTCGGGAAGATCCTGTTCTTTTTGCAAATCCTTTTCACCAAAGTCTTCATCAGCAAAAGTAATAAGCGATTCAGGCGCCACGTTTGACGCCCTTGTAGTTGATGCGTTCTCAATTGCCAGGTAAATTCCTGCAAGAAAAATAACTGCACTGATAATTCCGACTTTCTTTAACATAAGCACTACTTTCTTTTCTGATTCATAGCCACCCACTCATAAGAGCGTTGGTTTAATTCATCGGCGTACTTAGACAAACGGTATGCCATCCAGTTGCGGTTCATGTTGTCCATGACAGATTGTAAGTTTCTAAACTCTTCAATATCTGTTGCTGTAAATAATTCTGGTTCTGGCATCTGCTTCTCCCGGGTGAAATCCACTGCCAAATCGTATACAGTATTGGCTCTGTAGTCAGTCATGATGGCAGAAGTGAGTGCCCTGGCCATTTCACCGGTTCTTCGAAAACTGTTGTTCGAAAGCACCACCACCGTGAGCTTTTCTTCTGGATAGCTACGTAACGTAGTTCGGAACCCACTCCATGAACCATTGTGGTAAACCATCTTTCCATAAAAATGGTCATAGATCCTGAAGCCCATCCCATAGTTGACCAGCTCATCACTATCAGGCTCTGAAGCGGTCAATGCCAACTCAAGAAGGTCTTCTGACAGGAGGTTACCCTCCTGAAGGCCTTTCATCCACTTCACCATGTCGCGTGGGGTAGAATAGATTCCTTTGTCTCCAAAAGTTCCCTCCATCAGGTTTTCCTGCACTTTGGTGTAATGTCCGCGTGTATAACGGAACCCGCGCACCATATCGGACAGGATGGTGTCTTTTGCTCCACTGTATGCAAAAGTATGGGCCATATCCAGCGGTTCGAACACGCGCTGCTTCATAAAAGCATCAAAATCAAAGCCTGAAACCTCCTCAACGATAGCTGCAAGCAAGCAGTATCCTGTGTTGGAATACCTGAATTTTGTTCCGGGAGTGTAATTCAAACGCACCGGGTGGTCTTCAATGATTTTGATAATATCCTTGTTTTGCGGCGGCTCGCTTTTATCCCAGTAACGGCCTATTAGCCACATGTAATCAGGGAATCCGGCTTTATGAGTGAGCAAATGACGCACGGTGACATTGTCGTATTTCAGTCCCGGCAGGTATTTTGTGATGGCACTGTCGATATGAAGCTTCCCTTCCTGCTGAAGCATAAGGGCAGCTACCGCAGTAAACTGCTTACTAACAGAAGCCAACTGAAACCGAGAATCTTCATTGAATTCTTGTCCCGATTCAAAATCAGCTTTTCCGTAATACTCCTCATAAACAGGAACACCATCTTTGGCTACCATCACGGCGCCGTTAAAACGGTGGTGGTTCTTAAAATAATCGCTGACTTTGCCGAGCGAATCAGAAGATCCGGCATAGATTTCCTTCACCAGCTTACCCCATTCACCAGTATTCAAAGGCTTGCTTTGCGCGATGAACAGAGAATCTGAAACGTTAATTATATTTTTTACTCCTTTGTCGTTGTCTCCACCCTGAAGCAACCCGTCCTGAAATCCCCAGGACAGCATCAGAAGCAGAATCAATACAAATCGTATTTTATTCATTGTTTTTACCAGCATACGCATCTATTTTTAATGATACAATAGCCATTAGCCTTTCGGCTCACACATATTTGAGAAATAAAAGTTTTTTAGTTCAGGGGCATCATACTACTGCCTCGCCATAATCTTACTGCTAAATCAGATTTTGGTTCTACAATAGAAAAATTGTTTATATGACTGTTTACTTCTTTCATATTCTTCGTTAACAGGCGGCAAAATTATATCTGCCTTTTTACATGACAAAGCTTTTAACATAATTTTATTGCGCAAACGGTTTAAATATAGTGTATTTACTTATTTATTTTATTGATAAACTGCGTCTTACGCTTTAAAAACTTTTTCATAAAGTTAGTGTAGTGAATGCCTGAACGCCACTTTTTGTTCATTTTTTTATCAACAATTTGTGAAAGGACACAAGTTCACAGCACTTAAAAACCACTCTGATTCCTTATTCAAAGGAGCCGAAGTGGCATTCTTAAAATCCAAAAACAATTTAACTTAATAATGGTGGCTTTTTAAAGCGGCCGATCAATCATCCCTTTCTTTTTATACTCTGTAATACGTTCATCCGCTTAAGCAGAAAACAAATTCGTAACCTCACCTTGTTTTCCTTAAAGAAAAAGAAAATGCAATAATCTTTTCGTTAAGCCCTTTGTTTTAAGATTTCAGGTAAAGAATTTTCTATTTCGTAATTTTGTAAAAAACTCGTCTGTGCATCCACATATAAAAAAACTGATAGAAGAAGGAGAACACCAGCAGCTCGATTTTAAATTTGCTGTTACCGACGCCAGAAAAATTGCGCGTTCGTTAGCTGCCTTTGCTAATACTGATGGCGGACGCCTTCTGATAGGCGTGAAGGACAACGGTAAAGTAGCCGGTGTACGTTCGGAGGAAGAGATTTATATGCTGGATGCTGCGGCAAATATGTATTGCGACCCACCTGTTTATTTTGAAACCATCGAATGGAATATTGATGGAAAACGCATTCTGGAGGCCATCATTCCGAAAAGTGAAAAAGGGCCGCATTATGCACCTCAAAAAGAGGATAAATCATTAATCTATGTCAGGGTCAACGACCAGAACCTGCTCGCCAACAGTGTTATCATCAAAGTTTGGAATCGTCTGAAAAAGGGAAAGGGCACCAGCCTTCAGTATACTGAAAATGAAAAAGTATTGCTCAGTCACCTCCAGGAAAAACAGTCGATTACCCTCCCGGAATTCAGGAAATTGGCTCGGATTTCAAAACGAAAGGCAGAAACCATTTTAGTGAACCTGATTGTTCTCGACATCGTCGATATCCATATCACCGAGCAGGAAGCATATTACACTCTGAACCAGTCATCAAACCCTGAATAATTGACATTCAAACAAACCTAAAGGTGTCATTATGTCTTTGTCTTTGGAAGTGAATCCGCAAAAACATGCCTTTTTGTCAGTTGTTTTCCTTCAACAATCTCTTGGCATAGCAATTGAGCATTTTTTAGTGAGTTTAATTAATTGTAGAACTAATAAAAAAGGAGGTCGCTATGTTACCAATGTTAAGAAAAGGAAATTACGTACCGAGCATTTTTGATG
>JASMTJ010000594.1:0-4027 GCA_041694335.1 Bacteroidales bacterium | reverse complement strand
TCAACACCAATTAAATGAGTTTCTCACTTCCATCATGGAATTACCTGGTGTGGATGCCGGAGGCATATACCTCGTTGAAAATGATGCATTGGTTCTAAAAACCCATCACAACTTAAGCAAGCAGTTTATCCAACAAACCTCATCCTACTCTCTTGAAGATGAACACGCGCAATTGGTGCTAAAAGGGAAACCTATAGTTAGAGGAGGCGATGAGGTGAAAGAGCTGGTATGCGATCTTATTTCAGATGAAATCACTGCCTTAGGCTCATTTCCTTTCCGTATTGGTCATCATATAGCTGGCACCATTAATGTAGCCTCCAAATCAAGAAAAAACCTGCCCCCGTCGGCAATAAGCACCCTCAAAAAAATGTCAGTACGCCTGGGTGAAACTATCAACATTTTCACGAAAGAAAACGAGCTCAGGGAAAGCTATCGCGATTTTGAGGCACTTTTCGACAGCATTGGCAGTTTTATGTTTATCCTCGACCAGCAAGGCCGGATAATCCACGTAAACAAAACAGTAACCAAAAGGCTGGGCTATTCAAAAGAAGAGTTATTGAGTAAACCTGTTTTATTTGTCCACCCCAAAGACCGTCACCAGGAAGCATTAACTATCGTAAACAATATGATTAAAGGCAGCGAGGACGCATGCTATGTCCCGCTTAAAACCGCCAGCGGAAAAGCTATTCCGGTAGAAACAAAAGTAATACCCGGCAAGTGGCGCGGACAAAAGGCCCTCATAGGAATGAGCTGGGACATAACAGCCATCGAAGAAGCCAACAAAGCAGTAAAAGAAAGTCAGGAAGCACTACAGGAACTGAATAAGCAACTGGAAAAAAGAGTTGAAGAACGTACGCAGGAACTGCTCAAAAAAGAAAATGAACTAAACGAGGTCATAAACAACACCCAAGTAGGGTTTTACCGGAACACACCTGATGGCAGAGTGCTCCTTGCCAACCCCGCTTTGGTAAAAATGCTGGGCTTCGATAATGAAGAAGAGTTGAAAGCAGTAAATGTAGGTGACCACTACATAGATTATATCGCCAATAAACGTTTTGATACATTGATGGAGAAACAGGGCTACATCGAAAATCATGAAACACGCTGGCGAAAAAAAGATGGCACGATCATATACCTTCTCGAAAACTCACGTAAAATTAAAGATGACAGAGGTAACTTTTATTTTGAAGGTTCTATTGTTGATGTCACCGAAAAGAAAAAGCTTGAAGACGAGCTACTCAGAACCGAAGCCACTTACAGCAAAATTGTAGAAAATGCGCCCGTAGGTATCCTTTATGCAACTAAAGAAGGGGATATCCAGTTTATTAACAAACATTTTCTTAACCTGATGGGGTCGCCCGGACTGGCTGAAACTAAAAAAATTAACCTGCTGCATAACGCACATATGACTGAACAGGGATTTTCAGAAATGATCATACAAGCACTCAAACAACCTGAAAAACCACTGGTCAGGGATCTGGATTATGTGAGCTTATGGAACGTAAAGCGGCACCTTTCAGTTACTATTCAGCCCTTGCCCATGAGTAAAGAATATGGCTTTGTGGTATTAGCTCTCGATAAAACAGAAGAATACAAACACGCCCGGCAAAAAGACCTTCACATGAAAATGGAAGAATCCTTACTGCGCACGTCCGCACTGTTGGCACAAACATCTTACGAGCGTCTGACAAGCGACATTGAGGGAGCTATGGGCGAAATCGGTCAATATATCAACGCCGACCGGGTGTATGTATTTGAATATGAAGACGAATACCAGAAAATGTCGAACACCTACGAGTGGGCAGCCCCCGGTATATCAGAAGAAAAGGAAAACCTGAAGGACTTCCCTACGGCCATGTTCCCGTGGTGGAACAACCGTATTTACAACCATCAATCAGTTCAGGTGCCCGATGTGGAAACCATGCCCTCAGAAGCATCAGCAGAGCAGGAGATATTACAGATGCAGGACATTAAATCATTGGTGGTGTTACCCTTAAGTTACCAGGGGAAACCCATGGGTTTTATAGGCTTCGACAGTGTGAAACGAAAGCGAAACTTCGATGAACTTGACCAAATGGTTTTACAGATTCTGGGCGATCTTATCATCAACACTAAAATAAGGGAGGCCGCTCAGTATCAACTCAGCAACCAAAACCTGCTGCTCGACCAAAAAGTGAAAGAGCGTACGGCTGAACTGCAAGAAGCCAACACCAGGCTCACTAATGAAATTGAGCAACGGAAAGAGCTGGAAAAAGAGGGGAAACTGCTTTGGCAGGCACTCGAAAACTCCTCGAATGGGGTCATCATAACTAACAACCAGTTCGTAATTGAATATGCAAATAAGGCCATAGAACGAGAAACGGGTATTCAGACTGAAAAAATGATTGGGCAAAATACAGATATTTTCTTGCCGCAGGGAATGACGCCTGAAGATATTGAAAGGATAACAACAGAACTGCAAAAAGCAAAAGCTTTCAGGGATACCCTAAGAACCGTCAGCAAAAACGGCAAGGAGAAAATTTATACCCTTTTAATTTCACCGGTCTTTAAAACAAAAAAGATCGTCAATAAATATGTGATGATTGTCAATGACATCACATACCGTAAAAAGCTGGAACAGGAATTACAGCTTAATGAAAAAATGGCGGCTGTCGGCACCCTGGCAGGTAGCATCGCTCATGAATTCAACAACATACTGCAAGCAATATCCGTTTATCGCGAGCTGATTGACCTGCACTTTAAAAACGAAAAAATAAACCCGTTTATTAAAGAAATCATCTATGCTACCGACAAAGGAAAAGCATTGGTCGATTCCCTGCTAAACTACAGCCGTGCCTCCAATAAAGAAATGAAGGCCGTTAGGGTAGATAAAGCCGTTAACAATTCGCTTGCGATTATAAAGCCCTTAGTAAAGCCTTACATAAAGTTTTCTTATGATATTGTCGACACAGGCGAGGTGATGGGCTTTCAGGATAAGATAGAGCAGGTGGTTATCAACTTATTTACCAACGCACAGAAAGCGGTAAAAACCAAAGGCCGCGGCGAAGTGACGCTTCGAACCAATTACACCACGAAAGCGCAAAGCAACACCGGACTGAAGGAAGGGCAATGGGCACAAATTATTGTAAAAGATAATGGCATTGGCATCAGTGCCGGAGAAAAGGACAAAATATTTGACCTTTTTTATACCACTAACGATGTGGGCGAAGGCACAGGCATTGGCCTGGCCTCCGTTAAAAAAATTGTGGAACAACACCAGGGGTTCATATTCATTGAAAGCAGCAAAGGAGAAGGCACCGTTTTTTATGTGAATCTGCCGGTAATTAAAAGTAAGGAATGATGGAAACATCTATACCATTTGAGTTATTAGACCAGGCAAATATTGCCGCTTATCAGTTAAACATCGAAAAAGAAGAAATAAACCTGAATGATACACTTGCATCACAAACCGGGCTCAGCAAGAATAAACCAGTTCCGCTGACGGACTATTGTGGTTTGATGAATGAAGCGGATCGTAAAGCTTTTTTAAAAACCATCGATAGCCCTGAAGCATTAATTGGAGCTTCTAAAAAGCTCACTTACCAGCTCAATGGTTCACAGAAAACACGTGTTGAAGATCATATCAACATTAAAAAAGAAAAGCAACCCCAGCTCATCACCGGCCTGTTAAAAAAGATGCCTGAAAAGGAGCTGCCTCATGAGCAGGTGCTCAAGCATTCTTCCAGCTGGGAAATTGTGCACGATCATCAATTCAATATCAGGTTTTCTTCAGCATATGGTACTGAAATAACAGGGCATAAACAAGGGGCTTTCAATAACCTTAAAACACTATTTGAAGCTATCAACGATAACGATGCATGGAACCTCGAAAAACATTGCAGCCAAATCCGGCTCAGAAAAAAAGTGACTGGTCGCTTAAAAGTGGTTGATAAAAAAGGAAGACACAAACTAATACGTTGCATTACCAAACCTCTTGAGAAGGATCTCTTTCAAACCTCTATCACCGATGAAACCAGTATTCAGGGCC
>JASMTJ010000593.1:0-5779 GCA_041694335.1 Bacteroidales bacterium | reverse complement strand
ATAAGAGCCGATAGACGGATTCGAACCGCCGACCGGCTGATTACAAATCAGCTGCTCTGGCCAACTGAGCTATATCGGCATCTCTTATGTAATGAACGTTTCAAAGCGGTTGCAAAAGTATATCAAGTTTTCGAATTTCCAAATGCTTTTTTTTGAAAAAAATTGACCTGCTTTCCTAAGCTTTTTTGCTTCAGTCAATTATTAGAGAAAATTTTTCGAAAAGAAAATCAATTTTATCCATGTTGAAATATAAATTTTGAAAATGGCACGATATAATTATTTTTGTAGCTTGATAATAACATCATATAGATGTTTTGACATATGAGAAAAACAAACAAACAAATATGAGTTTTAAAATTATTGTACTGGCCAAGCAGGTTCCTGACACCAGGAATGTTGGCAAAGATGCGATGAAAGCAGATGGCACCGTAAACAGGGGCGCTTTGCCTGCCATTTTCAATCCTGAAGATTTGAGTGCTCTTGAGCTGGCTTTGCAGGTAAAAGACCAGGTGAAAGATGCGGAAGTCATCGTTCTAACCATGGGCCCCGCACGTGCTGCCGAAGTGATTAGAGAGTCTCTGTATCGTGGTGCTGACAAAGGTTATCTTATCACCGATCGCAAGTTTGCAGGTTCAGACACGCTGGCCACATCTTACGTGCTTTCGCTGGCCATTCAAAAGCTGGCTCCATATCATATGGTCATTGCCGGCCGCCAGGCTATTGACGGCGATACCGCACAGGTAGGACCCCAGGTGGCCGAAAAACTCAATATCCCACAAATCACCTATGCCGAAAAGCTGGTGAAAGTGAATAAAAAAGAGGTGTCTATACTACGACGTTTAGAGCAAGGTGTGGAGACAGTAAAAGGAAAATTGCCCGTTGCAGTGACCGTTCACAGCTCAGCTGACGAATGCCGTCCGCGCGAAGCAAAACGCCTGATGAAATACAAACATGCACGTTCGGTAACAGAGCTTCAGAACGAAGTGAAGGACTATACAGATCTGTTTGCACAACGTCCTTACCTTACCATTGAAGAGTGGGGGCTGGCCGATATCGGAGCTGACGTGGAGCGTCTTGGTTTAAGTGGCTCTCCAACGAAAGTAAAAAAGGTGGAAAATATCGTCTTTACCCAAAAAGATTCTGTGGTTATTGACAGCAAAAGCGAGAGCATAGAGAATTTGATGAAAGAACTTATCGATAGTCACGTTATCGGCTAAACACATTGAAATCATGGAAAACAAAAACGTATTTGTATACTGCGAAATAAATGAAGAAGGCAACGTGGCTGATGTTAGTCTTGAACTGCTAACCAAAGGACGCAAGCTTGCCGATGAATTGAGCACCAACCTCGAAGCAATGGTTATTGGCCATAAGCTGGATAAAATAGAACAGATGGTAGAGGGTTATGGCATCAATAAATTGTATGTGGTCGACCATAAAGAATTGTTCCCATACCGCACGATGCCTCACAGCGCCATCTTGTCAGGACACCTGGATGAGAATCGTCCGGAGATTGTTTTGATTGGTGCTACACCCGTGGGCCGGGATTTAGCTCCCAGAATAGCCTCGAAGTTGCTTTGCGGACTTACCGCCGATTGTACCAGTCTTGAGATTGGCGACCATTACGACAAGAAATCGGATACCGAATATAAAAATCTGTTGTATCAAATCAGGCCTGCTTTCGGTGGAAACATTGTTGCCACCATTATCAACCCGGAAACGCGACCACAGATGGCTACCGTGCGTGAAGGCGTGATGAAGCAGGAAAAGCTGAAGAAAGCCCCGGAGATGAAGGTGGAGAAAATCGACGCCGGAAAGTTTTTGTCGGATGCTGATTTAAGTATCAGTATTGTTGAAAGGCATATTGAGGCTCAGAAAATCAACATCAAAAACCAGCAAATCCTTGTAGCAGGAGGTTATGGAGTGGGCTCAAAGGAAAACTTTGCACTGCTTCATGAACTGGCTGAAGTTTTGGGTGGCGATGTGGCTGCTTCAAGAGCAGCCGTAGACGCAGGCTTTGCAGAGCATGAAAGACAAGTAGGGCAAACAGGTGTTACCGTTCGTCCGAAACTTTATATCGCCTGCGGTATTTCAGGAGCCGTTCAGCACCGTGCCGGAATGGAGCAGAGTGCAAAGATTATTTCAATAAACACTGATCCACATGCACCTATCAACGCCATTGCCGATTACACCATCAATGGCACTGTAGAGGAGGTAATTCCTAAAATGATTGAATATTACAAGAAAAACACCAAATAAGCACGCTTCAAAATATACGACTATGGATAACTTTTATTTAGATAATAAAAATCTCAAGTTTCACCTGAATCATCCGGATATGAAAACGCTTGTTCATATCAAGGAAAACGGGTATGAGGACGCTGAAAAGTTTGATTATGCTCCTATGGATTTTGAAGATGCTATAGACAGCTATGATAAAATCCTCGAGGTAATCGGAAAACTCAGTGCCGAAACACTGGCAAAGAACGCGGAAGATGTAGATAACGAAGGTGCTCACATCGTGGATAATCGGGTCCAGTATGCGAAAGGCACGCAGGAAAACCACGAAGCGTTTACGAAAGCGGGAATGTATGGTGTGACCCTGCCCAGAAAATACGGCGGATTAAACTTTTCGATTATTCCTTACGTGATTGCTGCTGAACTTATCGCCCGGGGAGATGCCGGTTTTGCTAATATTTGGGGCTTGCAAGACTGTGCTGAAACGATTAACGAGTTTGCTTCAGAAGAACTTAAAATGGAGTACCTTCCCAGGATTAACCAGGGACAGACTGCGGCCATGGACCTTACCGAGCCGGATGCAGGTTCTGACTTGCAGAATGTTCAGTTAAAGGCAAGTTACGATCCTCAGAAAGAGGTTTGGATGCTTAATGGTGTGAAACGCTTTATTACTAATGGTGATGCCGATATTTCGCTTGTTTTAGCCCGCTCGGAAGAAAACACTTCTGATGCACGAGGATTGTCGCTTTTCCTTTTCGACAGAAGTCACGGCGGTCTTCAGGTTAGAAGACTGGAAAACAAGCTGGGAATCAAAGGCTCACCCACATGCGAACTGGTCTTTAAAGATGCGCCAGCTCAACTTATCGGTTCCCAGAAAATGGGACTTATAAAGTATGTGATGACGCTGATGAACTCTGCACGCCTGGGAGTGGGTGCGCAGTCGGTAGGTATTGCCGAGGCCGCTTATCGCGAAGCGGTTAAATATGCCAAAGAACGTGAACAATTTGGTAAGGCTATCAACAATTATCCGGCAATTTTTGAGATGATTACCACCATGAAGGTGAAGATTGATGCGATGCGCAGCCTGCTTTATGAAACTGCGCGCAGCGTGGATATGTATAAGAGCATTGGCGCATTATCGGAAAAAAGAAGCCTTGAAAAAGAGGAAAAGCAACAGATGAAGATGTTTAACCGCAGAGCGGATGTGCTTACTCCACTTCAGAAACTTATCAATAGCGAATATTGTAATCAAATAGCTTATGATTCTTTACAAATTCATGGTGGTAGTGGTTACATGAAAGACTTCCCAATAGAACGAATTTATCGCGATGCAAGAATCACAAATATCTACGAAGGTACTTCACAGCTGCAGGTTGTGGCTGCCATCAGAGGAGTGGGTAACAAAGCTTACCTGAATATTATCAGGGAATATGAAGCTAAGGAAGTAACACCTGACCTGGAATACCTGAGAAAGACACTTGCCAAGATGACGGATCAGTATGAGAAAGCTGTGAAGCGCGTTCAGGAAGAGAATGACAGTGAATTCACCGATTTTCACGCTCGTCGACTGGTAGAGGCCGCAGGAAATATTATCATGGGGCATTTATTGGTGCTGGACGCGGCACGCGATCCTGAATATAAGCGTTCAGCGGATATCTTTATTAAGATGGCCCGCGCAGAGAATATCAGCAAAGTAAGCTTTATCAATAACTTTACGCAACGCGATATAAGCGAGTTTAAAGTTTGATGGCAGAATACATTAAAAAAAAACACCTCACAAATTATTTCTGTGAGGTGTTTTTTTTATTAGTCCTGTAAACCAAAGCGCTTCTTTATTTCCTTATAAGGCATTTGCTTTAAAGTCTCCTTCTTGTTGATTGATACACCACCCGGAATGATAACATACCGGTATTGATTCGTTCCTGCCGGGGAGATATTGCCTCCATCAATGGTTTTTACGGTAAACCGGATGGCACCAGCGCCCGGAATCACATAGTTCCAGATTGCATCGTTTATATCGTAGGTGGTAGCAGGTAAAGGCCTTACAAAACCATTATCGCTGATTAATTTTGTATAGGCCAGCACCACGCCCTCATCGATGATTTCCTGGCTGATGGCAGGGGCGGTTTTCTGCACATAGGCAGATTGTGTTCCGCTGTTGGTATAGCCGCCAGCTTCAAACCAACCCGAATAAATTACGTTAGCTGTACCTTTCAGGTTGACAGGAGTGCCCCAGCCCGAGGCGGTTTTGGGTCCGTAAAGGTCATAGCTGTCCTTGTCCAGATAGAAATCACCTTCTCTTCCTAAGGTACCTGAGGGGACGCCATTACCTGAAAGAATTTCATTGCCATCGTCGCCTGACGGCCCTTGGAGATTGACAGGACTTCCCCAGCCATCTTCATCTTTTGGTCCGTAAAGAGCCGCAGTAGATTGGTCCAGGTAGAAATCACCCTCTTCACCCAAAGCGGATGAAGGCGTGCCGTTACCGGCATAAATCATGCTGCCGTCATCTCCGGCAGGACCAGCAGGACCCTCCGGACCTTGCTCTCCTTCAAGTTCATCACAGCTGTTCAGGGAAACCATAGCTACTGCTGCAGGTATCATTAGTATTATCAGCATCCGTCTGATTGTGAATGCTTTTACATTAATCCATCGTTGCTTTTTCATTGAAAATAGATTTTTTGATTAATAAATTGCAATGATTTGGTGGGTAGTACGTATTGAAAGGGTAGGGTGGCTCAAAAAAAAAGCCGGAGCATATAAATTACTCCGGCTTCCGTGAAAAAGAATATCTCTTGTTAATTATTTGCTTCCAACTGCTTCGTTGGTTTTGTCACAGTAATAGAAAGCTCATTGTCTTTTTCTTTTTTATCAAGCAAGAGCTTATCGCCCACTTCCAGTTTCGTTTGAATAATCTCCTCAGCAAGCATGTCTTCCACATATTTCTGAATAGCTCGCTTCAGCGGACGTGCACCAAACTGCTGATCCCAGCCTTTCTCCACGATAAAGTTCTTGGCTTCATCCGTAAGTTCAATACTGTAACCAAGCTCGTTCACACGGTCATAAAGTCCGGTCAACTCAATATCAATGATTTTATGGATATCTTCCTGCTCAAGTGAGTTGAAAATCACCACATCATCAATACGGTTGAGGAATTCGGGGGCGAACGTTTTTTTCAATGCATTCTGAATGATACTACGTTCGTGCTCAGAGCGGGCCTGCTGACGTGCAGCCGTACTAAACCCAACACCTTGACCAAAATCCTTAAGCTGGCGTGAACCAATATTCGATGTCATGATGACAATCGTATTTTTGAAGTCCACTCTTCGTCCGAAGCTATCGGTGAGCACCCCATCGTCAAGCACCTGCAACAACAGGTGATAAACATCCGGATGCGCCTTTTCAATCTCGTCGAGGAGAATGATAGAGTAGGGCTTACGACGCACTTTCTCGGTGAGCTGTCCACCTTCTTCATAACCTACATATCCCGGAGGCGCTCCTACCAAACGACTAACCGCAAATTTCTCCATATACTCACTCA
>JASMTJ010000592.1:0-1222 GCA_041694335.1 Bacteroidales bacterium | reverse complement strand
GCAATAAAGATACACGCTTTAATTTGTTCACTAAATAATCTTGTCTAATATGAGTAATAAAAATTTATGGTTGCCCATATCGATTATTGGGCTCATGTTTTTTGTCATCGGATTTGGTTTAGGGATCAATGGATATCTCATACCTTATCTAAAGGAAGGATTGGAGCTTAGTTCAGCCCAATCTTATCTGGTACTGACGGCCACATTTTCAGCCTTCGTGCTTTTTGGTTATCCCTCCGGTCTAATTATCAAGAAAATCGGCTACCAACGAAGCATGGTATTGTCTTTCGTGTTTTTTGCAGTCGGATTGTTCCTTTTCGTTCCATCAGCACGGTATGAAAGTCTGGGACTTTTCCTGGTCGGGTCTTTCATCAGTGGTATGGGTAACACGTTGCTTCAGGCTTCTGTCAATCCTTACATCACCATTATCGGACCGAAGGAAAGTGCAGCAATGCGCATGAGTATCATGGGAATTATCAACAAAGGTGCCTGGGCCGTTGCCCCGCTTTTCCTGAGCCTTTTCATGGATCTTCAAAACGTCAGCTTGTCTGATATTTATCTCCCATTTTACCTAATTGTCGGAATATTCATTCTGCTTGCCATTTTCATGAATTTTGCCCCGCTACCACAGGTCAAAGCTGAAGGTGAGGACGACGAGGAAGGAGAAGGTGATGATGACGAAGAGGCCATTAAAGTAGGCTCCGAATATGCCAGGTACAAGACCAAAATCATTCAGTTTCCACACCTGATCCTTGGAGTTGTAGCTCTATTTTTCTACGTGGGTGTTGAAACCATTGCCCTGGCCACCATCATTGATTATGCTGAAAGTCTTAAATTGGCCACACCCGAAGTTTACACCAGCTACACCGTAATTGCCATGGTGATTGGTTACCTTGTTGGAATCTTTTTCATCCCCAAGATTATGTCGCAGGACTTTGCCTTCAAGATATGTACCTGGCTTGGCATCGCCAGCTCCCTGGTAGTTGTGTTGGTGCCGCTTCACATAGGTATTGGCAACACGCCGATTTCGATTATCTTCGTAGCTGTACTGGGATTAGCCAATTCGCTTATGTGGCCTGCCATCTGGCCGCTGGCGATTGCCGATCTCGGACGGTTCACTAAAGTAGGTGCTTCATTGTTAGTCATGGGCATTGTAGGGGGCGCTGTTTTACCTACGGTTTTCGGCGCGGTTAAAGATGCCGTCGGCATTCAGAATGCTTAC
>JASMTJ010000591.1:0-1547 GCA_041694335.1 Bacteroidales bacterium | reverse complement strand
AATAATGTTAAACTTATTCTGGAAAGCAAAATAGGAGAAAATATTAGCCCGGCATTAAAGGGCATATTTTCTTTTGCCTATTGGATCCTTCCCAACATCTCTCTTTTGGATTTAAAATCCTGGGCGGTTCATGATATGACTTTACCTGTTGCTGATCTGGCGCTGCGTTTTTCTTACGGCATATTTTTCATAGCCGCTTTGCTTTTTCTGGCCTCAGCTATATTCAGCCGGAGAGAACTCAGTTGATATGCGTATCTTTTTGGGAATTGTTTTTTTGGCCTTGAGTGCCAGCATAAATGTCTTTCTCCCTCCTAAAGCAGAGGATATGATCGCCACTCCTTTGCCCAAACGTGAGTTCGCCAGATTGGCCAGCGGCGAATTTACGTCACTCAGCAGTGACTATTTTGTGATGCGGGCCGCGATTTTTTATGGTTCGCATATTAAGTTGGATTCAAAACAGGTTAAGTGGCTGGGTGATGCTCTAAAGCTATCTGCTTATCTTGATCCGTATTATGCTGAACCCTACTGGATGGCGGGCGCGTTATTGCCTTGGCAAGGGCAGGCCGGTGTTGCACTGGAGATTTTGCTTAATGGGGAAAAATATAAGCCTGAGGACTGGAAGATACCTTTTAATATCGGGTTTATCTATTATTATTTCAAGCAGGACAACCAAAAGGCAGCCGAATATTTTAAGAAAGCCAGCTCTTTTCCAGATTCTCCCGCCTATCTGCCCATGCTTACTTCCCGGCTATATTCCAAGCATGGCAGGGGCAGTATTGCCATCGCCTTTCTCCGCAGGCTGCTTCGGGATACAAAGGACCCAATAATGCAAAAAAAGCTTTCGAAACGGCTTAAGGCGTTACAAAAAATAAATTATTTGCAAGGCAAGATCCGGGATTATCGTAAACAATACGACCGTTATCCCGAAACACTGGATGAGTTGACTCAGAAAGGATTTATCCAGGAGATTCCCCAGGACCCCTACGGCGGTGATTTCTATCTTTCCGACGAACACCGCGTGTGGAGCACCAGTGAATTGAGGTAATATGGATAATGATCTGGATTATTGGGGCTGTTTGTAAAGTTTAGATGCTTATCTGAGCCTGTCTTTCTAGTTTTGGCTTCTGAAAAGGTGGTGCATGGCGGGGTAATAAAGGAGGGCTCTTTCCCTCGCTTCATGGATTAGCTGGTTTGTAATTCCCGTCTTTAAGTCCGAACCAAATTGTTCGGGGCTCCCCAGATTGTCATTGCTGACCTTGATTAGGCATCCAGTGTGCATAGGACAATGCCAGTCTCCAGGAGGTTGGTATTTAGTCCTCGCTTGGATTACCCAGGTCGTCATTCCTGCCACCGAGCAGGAACGGGTAATGACGCGGATGGAGCTATCAATCTGTTTGTAGTCGTCCCGCATGTCATCTTTAATATCGGTCAGGTATTCAGGATAGACATAATTTGGATTCCCCGGCAAACAAATGGTATAAATTAACGGGACTGAAGCAATGATTAGCCGGTATGTCTATCCCCTGGTCAGTTTGCGGTATTTAATC
>JASMTJ010000590.1:0-3619 GCA_041694335.1 Bacteroidales bacterium | reverse complement strand
GCCAGTGGAATTGTCAGCGAAAGCGGATATGATCCGGCGGAAGCCTTTGATATTTACGTTTACAACATGGCGCGCGAAATGGCCACCGATGGCGCCAATACGGATGCCCTGGTGTTCCATGGATCTACGGATGCCCCAACAGTTGATATCCTGGAAACAGGAGTAGGTGCCGGAACATTGGTTGATAATGCCTCCTATGGTGATTTTGCCGGATATCTTGAGTTGCCAACAGCAGATTATCAGATTACGATTGCCGACGAAACCGGTGAAAACGCGGTAGCTGTATTTGGTGCTCCGCTGAGTTCATTAGGACTGGAAGGACAGGCGTTAACAATTGTAGCAAGCGGATTTTTAAGTCCTGCCGATAATAATGGCGGAGCTGCTTTCGGGCTCTATGTAGCTCTTCCTTCCGGTGGTGAACTGGTAGAGTTGCAAAACACTACTTCTGTTGAAGAAAATGAAATGAGCATAAAAGCATGGAGTATTTATCCAAACCCTGCCAGCCAGCGTGCAACTATCGAACTGACAGAAGAAATGGAAAATGCTCAGCTTAGGGTAATGTCGCTTACGGGTCAGGTACTGGATGTGATGAATATTGAAAACCAGCGTACGGTCAATCTCTCAACCGGGCGTTATGCAGAAGGCATCTACTTTATTAATATTACGAACGGAAGTGCTGTTCAGACGAAGAAACTCCAAATAGTCAAATAGTCGTTTTTTAGTATTTTCTGTGAAAGGTTGTCTGCGAAAGCGGGCAGCCTTTTTTTTGGCTGAAGTTCATTACACCTATCCTAAACCATAAGACTAAAGCCTTCTTTTTTCTTTCTCCAGCACGCGTTTCAGGTCATGGATAATGTCAAGATTTTTGCTGTAGCTCTGGCGCATTTTCATGGTAGGCTGTACTTTGCTGAACATCTTCTCGGCCTCCCCCACCCTGAATTCCAAATCGGAGAGCAAAGCGCGGGTCTCTCTTTTAGAAGCCGGATACATACCGCGATTCTTGTTTTTCTTATCGGCGTAAGCATTATAATCGGCCACCACGTTATTTAATATCTGAACGGCTTCATTATGCAAATCAATCTGCTTATTCGCATGATGCACTTTAAAATTCTGATCGAGGAAGTTGTAGTATTTTTCGGTCATCTCATTGATGATGCCGTGCTGACGGATGCGCTTCATCGCATTTTCGATACGCTCTGCCTCAGGCTGGCCGAAATAATTCGCCATCTTTTGTTTGTAATTGATGGGTTCTATTTGCTGCTTGCGTTTCATGCCGTAGCTGAAGGTATAGTGAGATACCGGATTTTTAAGAAATTGAAGCAATGGATCGAAGGGCATGTGGCTTATTATCATCTTCTCAGGAGGCACCATGAAATATTCAACCGAAAAACGCGACTGATACTCATCTCCTCGCAGGTATCCGGCTCCCCATGTGGGATCGAACAGATACCACTCGTTGTTGAGCTGAAGGCCGTTCCATGAATGCGGAACATCCACCACTTTGCCCTCTTGTTTCGTGTATCCGGGAATAACCACTGAGGCCATATCGAGGTTGCGGGCTATGGCGTTAAACAGCTCGGCGTAGTGCTGACAAACTCCCACCCCATCGCGTAAAGCATCTTCGATAATCTCATCGCGTGAAGCATTGAGGGTAATGCGCCGGGTTTTAGCAAAATTATATTCGAGATGATGTGCCACAAAGTAATAGGCCGCATAGGCCTTTGAAATATCATCGCTGTTTACCTCCATCCGGATATACTTAGCAATAGATTCAGGACTTTCTTTGTCTTTGTCCGTCATGGATTTGATGGCCCGCTCCACTTTGTAAGACATAAACCCGTCTTGCGCAAAGGTCATCCCGCCAAGGAAAAAGAAAAATAATATGATGGCTTTCTTCATGGTATCTCGCTCCAAAAATCAATTTGTAGGAAGACTAACTGCAAAAAGCCTTCCAAAATTATACATAGCCATTAGTTTAACAGTTTGAGAAGGATTGTAGGTTGGTACGGCTGTAAGTTAGCGCGTTTGATAAAGTTAGTTTTGGTGGATGAGCATAAAAAAAGCCGGCTTATTCAGCCGGCCTGCAAGCGGTTTGGAACCGTCGTTTAATTATTAATTAATCAACATGCGCATCCTTCATTTCGGTTGCGGCATATTCTCCTTTATCAAGTTTTACTTTGATTTCTTTAAAAGCTTTTATGGTATAATCCACATCCTCGAGACTGTGCATTGCAGTAGGAATCAGACGGATGAGGATTACGCCCTTAGGCACTACCGGGTAAGCTACGAGCGAGGTGAAGATGTCATAGTTTTCACGCAGGTCGTAAGCCAGGTTGGTGGCTTCAGCCACACTTCCTGAGAGGAATACCGGCGTTACCGGCGAGGCAGCGTTACCAAGATTGAATCCGCTTTCGCGCAGTCCTTTTTGCAGTGCATTCACGATTTTCCACAGCATGTCTTTGCGCTCGGTGCTTTCGGTGAGGTAGTCGAGACGCTTCATTGCTCCTAATACCATTGGCATAGGCAGTGACTTGGCGAACACCTGCGAACGCATGTTGTACATCAGGTAACGGACAATCTCTTTGTCAGAAGCCACAAATCCACCAATTCCTGACATGGATTTGGCAAACGTAGAGATGTAAATATCGATTTCATCCTGCACGCCAAAGTGTTCTCCTGTTCCGGCACCTGTGGCACCCATTGTACCAAAGCCGTGCGCATCGTCGATAATCAGGCGGAAGTCATATTTTTTCTTGAATTCGACCATGGCTTTGAGGTTGGCCAGGTCGCCCGACATGCCATACACACCTTCAGAAATCAGGACGATACCACCGCCTGTTTTCTCGATATACTTAGTAGCACGCTCAAGCTGCTTGTCCAGTTTTTCCATGTCGTTGTGCGGATAAACAAAGCGTTTACCCATGTGCAGGCGTGCCCCGTCGATGATGCAGGCATGCGCTTCCGAGTCGTAAACAATCACGTCGTTGCGGTCGACCATCGCATCAATTACCGACATTACGCCCTGGTAACCGTAGTTCAATACGTAAGCATCTTCTTTACCGACAAAATCAGCGAGGCGTCTTTCGAGTTGTTCGTGATACTTGGTTTGTCCGGTCATCATGCGGGCACCCATTGGCATGGCCATGCCCCACTCTCTTGCCGCTTCCTCGTCAGCCTTACGCACATCAGGAAGGTTACCTAGTCCGAGGTAGTTATTCAGGCTCCAGGTCAGTACTTCTTTGCCATTAAATTTCATGTGGCTGCTCATCTGTCCCTCGAGTTTGGGGAACATAAAGTAACCGTGTGCTTTATCCGAATACTGGCCTAAAGGGCCCGGGTTGTTTTTAACTTTTTCAAATATATCCACAGCTATTGGTTTTAGAGTTTTACTTCACTAATGCGGACAAAATTAATACTTTTCTCTTTATACCCAAAGGTTTTAACAGATTTGCGTTTGGGAACATTAGGCGGGATCTGAAAGGCAGTATTCATATACCGTATTCTACATATGTAACGTGAGATCCGGGTTGCCCGGAGTGAAAGATGGTCTGACTGAGGTGAAAGATGGGCTGACTGAGGTGAAAAATGGGTCGCCTGAAGTGAAAGATGGATTGCCTGG
>JASMTJ010000589.1:0-1519 GCA_041694335.1 Bacteroidales bacterium | reverse complement strand
GTGTTTAAGCAGCCGTTCTTAGATTTTGCGCGGGCATATGTGCGGGAACAGCAAAGTATAAAAAGGGTAGCTCCAGGTCCCATGATGGCGGCACTGAAGGCGGTCTATTTCGGATTAATGAGCGTTCACAATGATCCAAGTATCTTGCGTTTGGACAATCTTGTCATTCGCAAAGCCAAGGAGGCTGTTGAAAGCCGGACCCAAGCAGCAGCTAGGTATGCGATTGGCGGACACATGAAGAAGCTACTGGATTGGCTTAAAGAAAACCATATTTGTTTACAACACACAGTTTGGCGTCAAAGTCCTTGGAAAAGGCAGCGTGAGAGGGCTTCTGGCACCTCTGCTGCTGATCGAAACTGGCAAGAAGAGCGCTTGCCTACTGCTACTGAAATGGCTGCTTTGGCGGATGCCTTTGCGATGGCTAAGACCCCTTATCAACTTTATTGGTCTAGCTGCGCAGTACTGCTAATGTTCGCACCAAATCGGGCAGGCGAGCTGCCGTATCTCGGAATAGATTGCCTATTTGAGACTACTGGATATGAGGAGAAGATCAATCCACTTTCCGGCGAGTTAGAAAAGCTTGAAGTTACTGTGCTGAATATTCGATGGAAAGCTGAGAAAGGGGGAGGAGGTATTCCTAAACCGGTTCACCCTAAGCTGGAGATGACGGTTAGGGAGGCGGTATCGCGACTAACGGAGCTGGGAAAGCCTGCTCGTGATGCTGCCCGCTGGGCCACGTTATATCCTGATAGGTTTTTTCGCCATGAAGGTTGTATTACAGCGGCATCTCATGGAGAAGATGATGCTCTCAATTATGAAGAGCTATGCGCAGCGATGAACTTGCAGAGTGCTGCCAAAACAGCAGATGCGCGCGGAAAAACAGATCCGGCTGAGTTGGCAAAAATGGTTCCATTTAGGTCTAAATGGTTCCAGAAACTTTGGTTTGGAAAAGATAAGATTACATATAGAGATCTTGCTGAGTATACAGCAAAAAATTACGCTGCCTATTTTCCAAAATGGCCTTATCTGGAAGAAGTGAATTCTTTGGTTTGCGATTCTCTTTGTTTGGTTAGAGATAATGAATTTCACGAAGTTTCAGCGCCCAAGTCGTTCAGCTTTATTAGCCCTTCGGTTAATTTGTGTAATGGTGCTTTAGGCTCAGCTAAAAGTCGGTCGGAACGGCAAGCTTCGATGTTTGATATGTTGAATATTAAAGATGAGTGCGGAGATCCTATTAAAATAACTTCTCACCAGATTCGAGCTTGGCTTTGCACGATGGCAGAGCGCGGTGAAATGGATTGTCTTGATCTTGCTATGTTTGCCGGTAGAACCAGGATTGAGGACAATCGTGCATACGATCTACGCAGTCAGGAAGAGCGACGAGCTGCAGCTCGTTCTGTAATGAACCCCTCGATTGAAAATGGACTTCGTATAATTAAATCAGTGGAGATAAACGTGCCTGTAACCTTTAAAGACTTGGGGTATAAAGACCGAGCTGGTGTTGGTCAATGGAGTGGAT
>JASMTJ010000588.1:0-1984 GCA_041694335.1 Bacteroidales bacterium | reverse complement strand
GTTACCTTTCTCATCGCGGTCTATAATCACGTGCTTGGGCGAAGGAATAAGGCAGTGTTTAATGCCCCCGTATCCGCTAATAGAGTCTTGGTACGCACCGGTATGGAAGAACCCCAGGTAGAGCGGCTCTTTGTCAGCAGAATCATACTTGGGCAGCAGCACCTCCTGATTCAGGTCTTCCGAATTATAATAATCAGAATGGTCGCAGCTGATGCCTCCGATATTGACGCGCCGGTATTCGTTTTGCCATTTATTGATGGGCAGCAGGATAAAATTTTCATGCAGCGACCAGGCATCCGGAATGGTATTCATCAGGCTGTTATTTATCACATACCACAGCTCGGTGTCGTTTTGCTGCTTCTGTTCCAGCACTTCGAAAATTATGGCTCCGGCTTCACCAACCGTATAGCGTCCAAACTCAGTATAAATATCCGGGTCAGGGATGTTTTCTTTCTCGCAAGCAGTTTTTATGTTGACGATGATTTCCTTAATCATGTATTCATAATTATATTCGAAGCCCAGGTTGTTTCTAATCGGGAATCCACCTCCCAGGTTGAGGGAGTCGAGGGATGGGCTGTGTTTCTTCAATTCAATATAAAGCTGAAGCGCTTTCTGGAATTCTCCCCAGTAATACAACGTGTCTTTAATGCCTGAATCGATAAAAAAGTGAAGCATTTTGAGGTTTACCTTCTCATTACCTTTGATTTTTTCTTCAAAGAAGCGAAGTATTTCCGACTGCCTTATTCCGAGACGGCTTGTGTAATAAGCAGATTGAGCTTCCTCGTTGATGGCCATCCGGATACCGATATTCACTTTCTCCGTAGGATTGATTGCCATAATCCGGTCTAATTCACTAATGCTGTCGAGAACAACAATCGTATTATTAAAACCTTGTTTCTGCAAATCCAGAATCTTTTGCAGGTATTCCCTGGTTTTATATCCGTTATGTACAATGTTGATGTTTTTATCAAGTTTCCCCATGGCATAGAGATTTTGAATCAGATCAATATCATATGCGGATGAGGTTTCGAGGTTTACATTGTGTTTAAGCGCTTCGTTTACCACATGATAAAAGTGATTACACTTGGTGCAGTAGCAGAAGTGGTATTTGCCATTGTAATGATTAGCTTTTATTGCTTTATTTACCAGGTTACGGGCTTTTTTTATCTGGTCACCGATTTTTGGAAGGTAGATAAATTTGAAGGGTGTTCCGTGTTTTTCAATGAGATATTTCAGCGAGATACCATGAAAATGAAGGTATCCGTTTTTAAGATCAAATCCATCCTGAGGGAAATAATAGCTTTGCTCAATTAAGTCGAAATATGTATTACGCATTTATCATTTATAGTTAAAATCTTGTGTAAAATTATAAATATTTAGATCGCCCGATACTAAATTTTTTATGATTAACTGCTGTTTTTTATGCGTGTAGTTTGCTGGAGTTAAGTTGAGTGTGTGTTGCTTCAAATTGGGCTTGATGAAGACTTAAACGCAAAGTGAAGCAAATGAACAGAAGGCTTCCATAGCGTATGGGAGTAGTTGATGCTTAATGTAGAATTCATGTGATTACCTCATATAAGATTACTTTGCAGGCTTTTTGTGGAATGCTTCAGCCTGAAATGGTAAAGGAAAGCCAGGATGTAGTAAGTACCGATTCCGCTGAAGGCATGCCACAGGAAGTGCGTGCCCATGGGCAGGATTTGTGTTTGCCACGAATCCATTTCCCTGAAAAGGAGTGCCAGGGCAAAAGATACCAGGGTGTAGAGGATGTAGCGCGGTTTTACAAGCTTGCCTTGCAGGTGCATAATGCCAAGCGGTGCCAGTATCATCAATCCTGTTAAGGCATAAGAGAGGTTGATGGCCAGGTTATCAGGCAATGAGTTGAACAACACAAAGCGCAGGCCGGTGAGCGGGATGACCACCAGCAACATGTAAACCCACGAGTTAAAAACCCGGATCCAGAAAAGGATACTGAGCGATAAGG
>JASMTJ010000587.1:0-1046 GCA_041694335.1 Bacteroidales bacterium | reverse complement strand
CTGTGACTGCAGGCAATGCGAGCCAGCAGAGTGATGCAGCCGCCGCATGTATTGTTATATCAGAAGATAAACTTAGGGAGATTAAGTGTGATCCCTCAGGGTTCATGGTCGGGTGGGCTGCTTCTGGTTGCCACCCCGCGTACATGGGGATTGGACCTGTTCCTGCTGTAGAAAAGTTATTAAGAAAAATCTCTCTCAAACTAGATGATATTGACTTAATTGAGGTGAATGAAGCATTTGCTTGCCAGGTCCTTGCCGTTTTGAAAGAATGGAAAATCGATGATTTTAGCAAAATAAATGTTAATGGATCAGGTATTTCGCTTGGGCATCCAATAGGTGCTACTGGGTCTAGGATCATGGTTAGTATGCTGCACGAAATGCAGCGTAGGTCTCATTGTCAATTCGGCCTTGAAACAATGTGTGTTGGCGGCGGCCAGGGCGTAGCTGCGATTTTTGAAAAAGCTTGAGGAGTGTCAGTAGCTATGGTTATGCAAAACCACCTTTACAGCCTTGTTGAAACTGCGAGCCAAAAATTCCCTAGAGCTATAGCATTCTATGAAAAAGGCCAGGAATATACTTTTTCAGAATTCGAGGAAATGTGTAAGCGAAAAGTCCAGTGGCTAAGCGAGAAAGGAGTGAGAGAAGGGGACTTTATAGCTCTTTGGCTTGTGAATAGTGTTGAATGGCTGTCATGGTATTTTTCCCTATCTAGGCTTGGTTGCACCGTGGTGCCGATTAATACAAGGTATGGAAAAAAAGAAATTGAAGACATGTTTTGTAAGTCTTCCCCCAAAGCATTGTTAATGCAGAAGAAATTTCGTACAAAGAGCTTCTTGAAGTTGCTTTCTTCTGTGGATTGCAGTGCTCTTGAAAGTATAGAGTTTATCTACTGCGCCGGGCTTGACCCTTCAGATTCTGACGAATTGAACGGGATGGTGTTTCTATCTGACGATTCGCTTTCGGAACGTTATGGTGAAAGTAAGGTTCCGTGCTATTTACCTGTGCCAAATGGCTCATTAACATCAATTCTTTTTTCGACGTCGGGG
>JASMTJ010000586.1:0-3022 GCA_041694335.1 Bacteroidales bacterium | reverse complement strand
TAGACGTGGCTGATAGTGTCGAATACCTTCATCACCTCCCCGTTGTCTAATTCAACCGAAGCATATCCTTCCACCACGGTATCGGTGCCGTCACCAAAATCCCAGTGAAAAGAAGGTTGTGATATTCTTTTAGGAATCACCGAATTGTTGATGAATTTCACAGGATCATCGGCCGAGAGGTCATCGGCGGCATTCACTTCAAAGGAAGCCACTATCGATGGCTCAGGAACAACGTAATCCTCGGTATAATCGTCGCAGGCTGTTGCCAGAATAAGCACGGCCAAAACAGCCCAAAAACCCTTAAGGTATATTTTCATATTCTTCATAGTTATTTCTCTTAGTAGTTTCCGTTTTGAACCATTTCTTCATTCGTATCTATCTCCGATTGCGGAATCGGGAATAACCAGTCGTTGGTTTCAAGAGAGCTTCCGTCGCCAAGCACCGGGTCTATCAACCCTGTACGACGCAGGTCGAAAAAGCGGTGCCCCTCAAAAGCAAATTCCAGTCTTCTTTCCAGGATAACAGCCTCTCTGAAGTCTTCCTGGCTGGGCAAATCGAAAGAATAGTAGATAGGCACGTTGGCGCGTTGCCTGATTTCATTCAGGTACTGAAAAGCCTCCCCATCGACCACATAGCCTTGCTCATTGAGCGCTTCGGCCAGAATCAGGTACATATCTGCCAGGCGAAAGAGAATCACGTTATCTTTTCCGTTTCCGGTATCCTCGTATTTGTTGCAGTAGTATGCACCCCCATTCTCATAAAGCGTGGCATCGCGGCGGTAGTCGGAAGCATCATATTCGAAATAGATACTGTTTTCGCGGGCTTTAGTTTCCCAGGCCTCCACCTCCAGACGGCCATCATGACGCACCCAGTCGGCAATAGCGTTTTGGTCATCGTCATTGTAAAAATCCACCTGGAAAATAATTTCAGAAGAAACCGATTCCTCGTCATATAAGGTGCCATACTCATCACCGGCTGTCAGCTCAAACCCTCCATTCTCAATCACATCGCGGGCATAGGCTGCTGCCTCTTGCCAGTGCGGCTCAAGCTTGCTGTAGTAGAGATACACTCTTGCCAACATTGCCTTGGCGGCGAATTTTCCTGCAAAAGAAGGGTTCGAAATCTCTGGCAAGAGCTCCTCAGCCATCGTAAGGTCTTCAATAATCAAAGCATAAGTATCTTCCGCGGAAGCGCGAGGCTTGTTTAGCTCCTCTTCGCTGGCAGATTCGGTAGGCGTTACCCTTAAAGGCACCCCATCGAAAAATTTCACGAGTGTAAAGTAATTTAAAGCACGGATAAACAGAAGTTCACCCTTGTGCTCATCGATGGTTTCCTGCGGTATACCGGAAAGGTTGGGCAACTGTGCCAACACGTTATTCACACGGTTGATTCCATCGTAGCAAGACGCCCAGATACCTTCAACATAGGCGTTGCTGGGAAGGATCTCATGATTATCCACCTCGCGGTATTCTTTTTTCGATCCTACATGAATCCAGTTGTCGGCAGCCAGATCTCCAAAGATGATCGCATCTTCGGCAAAACCCACCGATTGCAATTGGTCGTAGGCTCCCGAAACAGCAGCCTGAAGACCGGACAGGTCGGTAATGGCTTCCTCACCGGGAATTTTATCGTTCGGTTCTATGTCGAGCACTTCGCATGACTGAAGCAGCCCGAAAACCAATATTATGATGCTGATATATTTCATTGTTATCTTCATATCTGTTTTACATTAAAAGTTCATACTTAATCCCAGTGTGTACACACGGACCTGCGGATAGGTAAAGAAATCCACACCGCGGGTGATATTGCTTACACCGGCATAATTCACCTCGGGATCCATTCCGCTGTAGGGCGTGATGGTTAGCAGGTTCTCGCCTCTGAAATAAAGTCGGGCATTGGAAATGGTATTCTCAATTCCCAGCGCATCTACCGGAAGGTTGTAGGAGAAAGTGACATTCTTTAGACGCACATAACTCCCATCCTCGATGTAATGCGAGGTAATCATATTGTTGTACCTTCCGTTGAGCCGAGGGACGTAGGTCTCATCACCCGGACGCATCCAACGTTCGAGGACCGTAGTTAGCTGGTTGTCGTTGGTGATAGTCATATTCTCGCCGTACTGTCTTACTCCGTTATAGATTTCGTTGCCATAAACAAACTGGATGAAGAAGCTGAGCGAAAAATCTTTGTACTTCAGGTTGTTTGTTAAGCCACCGGTAAAATCGGGCTGCGGACTCCCCACAACCTGGCGGTCGCTGTCGTTGATAAGGCCATCGCCATTCACATCATCCAGCATCAGGTCGCCGGTCGACGGGTCTACGCCCAACGATTTGTACATGTAGAAAACCCCGATAGGCTCGCCAACGATCACCGCATTGTTTCCGCGGGTTCCGGGTGTTAAAGGCTGGTCGTTATAAAGCTCCAGCACCTCATTCCTGTTAAAGGAGATATTGAAGCTGGTATTCCATGTAAATGCTTTTTTGATGTTTTCGGTATACAGCTCAAACTCCATCCCTTTATTTTCAAGCGCTCCCACGTTGGCATCCATGCTTCCGAAGCCGGAGCTGAGCGGGATAGGACGTGCCAGCAGCAGGTCGGTAGTATGATTGTAATAAAAATCACCCGAAAGGGAAATGCGGTTATTCAGAAAACCAAAATCAAAGCCGACGTTGTAGTTGCGGGTGGTCTCCCACTTCAGATCGGGATTGGGGATTTGTGTGGGGACAATACCGGAGCTTCCGTAATAATTAAATCCTGCGCTGTAGAGGTTGCGGGCGCCGAAAGCACCAATATCATCGTTGCCGGTAAGTCCGAAGCTGACCTTGAGTTTCAGGTCGCTGAAAACCTTGTTGTTTTTCATAAACTCCTCTTCAACCGTCCTCCAGGCCAGTGATACCGCCGGGAGATAGGCGTAGCGGTTGTTATCGCCGAAGTTTGACGAACCATCGCGACGCAGCGTGAGGTTGAGCAGATATTTATTGCTGTAGTTGTATTTTACCCTTCCGAAGAATGAGGATAAGCC
>JASMTJ010000585.1:0-3320 GCA_041694335.1 Bacteroidales bacterium | reverse complement strand
AGCCCTGTCATTGGAAACTGGCCTCGCCTTACCGGCCTTAGCAGGCTTCACCCAAATCCTTAAGCTCATGTTTTTGGCAGCGGCGTTTTCAGCTCCCTTCTTGCTCGCAAGACGGTTCCAAGCATTTATCTGCCCCGCATTCGTGGGTTACGGAGGCGTTATTTCGATTTTACTGGTGCGCAGCGGCAACAACACCATCGGCCCTGTCACATTCGGTCATGACGGTGAATTGCTGATAAGCGCCATGCTGGCTTTTGCCGTCCTTGGCTGGCTGTATTTCACCTTGGTAAAAATTGATGCTGGCCGCTCCCTGGGGCTCAAACATCTCCCCAAAAAAAAGTTCTATCATCGCAAGCAGTATGATGAGGACACGCTGCAAAAGAAAACAACCATTGCCGCTATGGCAAATACGCGGGTCGCTTTGGCAGCCCTGGTTTTCCTCTCCGGACTGGCCTATTTCGACAGCAACTTCAGAGCGGAGCTCCCGGTTGCACTCAGAACCGGGGCGTCCTACCTGTTTTTTCTGTTTCTGGTTCTCAGACAGCAGATCCACCGGGGGTTCCTGATGGATAATATGGCTGGATTTGCTGGATACAACCCGCCGATCCTTGTGTACTTTATGGGAGCAATCGGTACCGTCTGTGCTCTGATCTTTGCCTTTGTACCCTATCCGCATGTCGGTGAACCGAGTTCGACGATGCAACTGGCACCGCCACTGGCATTTTTCGGCGTCTTGATCGCGTTCACAGCGTTCAGGTATTTCCGAACAATCAAAAGGATCAAAGGAAACGCGGGGTAAGCAAAGTGTGAGAACCGAAGATAATTCACGTGTTTGTTGTAAGGTAACGATCATACAATTCTTACGTTGACGGCCATTGACGGCATTTCGACCTCAACTGTGAAAATTTTCAGTTTTGACGATTTGATGCGTGGGGGCACTGGTTACCTTTGCCGATGAATGTAAAAGTCTGATTTTCAAATAATACTAATCTCTAAGGATATCTGATGAACGAATCAAATAAAGAGCTTGCCCAAGAAAATCGCGGTTTCCCGGATAAATTGGTCAGTTTATTTAATGGCGGATTTAATAATGTGCGGGGCGTAGTTGTATCAATCATAGCAATTGTTTCGCTTTATCTACCGGTTATGGATTCAAACCTTGGCGGTTCAGCGAGTATTATGGATCAGAATATTGGCCCGGCTATTCTCGGTGTTCTGATTGTTAACATGATTGCTTTCTATGGTGGAGCGTCCCGGTTTATTGTCAGGATTGCAACATTAATCTATCTGGTATTGATATTAATGTTCTATTACTCGTATTTTGCAATGCTGATCGATTATTTTGGAGTAAAGCATTTGTTCCGGTATAGTTCTGGCTCAGGCCCAATGGGTGTCTTTAACTATATTGCTTGGGGAATGTTGGTGAATGTTTTGTCTGCAGTGTCTCTCTTTAGTGCAGCGTTCCTGAGACGTTACACAAAAAATCCCAACGCCATCTAAACCGTCAGGATTTGATCAGGGAGCACAAAAGTGCTCCCTGATCAATCTTGCGGTACCCTTATCACGCTTCAATTAAGCAGGACAAACTCGAGGTGGCTCTTGATGGCTTCGCAGGTTGAGGACAATTTAAGAAGCGGGCGTGGAAGAGGAGTTGAAGTCTTTTCTTGTTGTGACATTAATCGATGTTTCTCACTTAAATTTTCGACTTCAGTTTGCAGATCCGGAATCAGCTGTTTAGCTTTTTCAATATAACGGCGATTAGACTGAAGATAATGCTCCGCCATATTTATTTCTGAGCCCGCGTTAATGATTGCAGCTTTAGCTTCACCCTCCGGCTCATAGGTGGCACGGTATTCCTTGCTCAGAATGTTCAGACGTTTACGTTTTGCTTCAATGGCAAGAAGAGCGCGCTCTGCTCGTGCTTTCTTTGATTTTGCAGCGTTGATCTTTTGTTTTAGCTGATTACTCTCCTTATTGTATTGTTCAATGCTGCTTACAGTCGTCTCCAGCCTTTTCTCCGCGTTGGTCAGAACTCGGTTTAGTGATTCTACGTTTTCGTAGCCGTACTGTTGTTGGTTTTTGGTTCTTTCTTCGGTAGCTAATGTAGAGTCGAATTGTTCTTGCCCATAGGACACTGCATCAACACATTGCTGGTAATGTGGAGAAATCAGTTTTTCGATTCTTTGCGCGATAGAATTGGCATTGGAGGGGCGTCCGATTTCATTGATTAGCAACTGATGTTGCTTAATTCTGGCTTTTATAGCCTTGTGCCATAACGTCAACTCTTGAGTTTCTCTTTGGGCGGCATACCGACTGATATTGGTGTCAATCCCATCAAAGGCTTTGAGAGCAAGGATTTCAAAGGAAATGCCCTGTGAATCATTGAACTCTTGATCGGTGTTAGCGAGCAACCACGTTGCTACTGACGGATTGTTGGTCTCGATGGCGATATCAAAAGGGGTATATCCAGCAGCATTTCGTTCGTTGAGTGGTTCGTTAACTGATGCCAACCATTCCAGGCTCTGCTCCCTTCCACCGAGCGCAGCCCAGTGAGCAAGTGTAAATGTGGCATTAAAGAAATCCTGTTGATTTCGATAACGCACTAAATGAGTGGTAAAACAGCTAGTAGGGCCTCTGCCGCATGTGCTGTAAACTTGTTGATAAGTGCCCAAAGGGGTGCTTTCCGTTTCACCTTTCTCTCTTATGCCTTGATCAATCTCCCACAGAAGAGCTCTCTTCAGGTTTGGCCCATCGAGATTGCCGAGAAATAGCCTGACACCAATAAGACTAACGCCCGATGGCCAGTGCCCGAGACGCTCTTGGCGATAGCCTGACCAAAACTCCATCATTCCGGGCATCGAGGATGCGTCCATGCTAAGAGTGAAATCATGAGCGGCAAAAATCTCTAGCAGTGGGTAGAGGGTTTCAGCATCATAATCCCGCTCGAGTAGGCTCGCGTAGCCTTTTTCCGTTAGTGTGAGGTTCAGGTCTTTGAGGATGGTTTCCGGGTCCCGTTCGATGCGATCGCGAATATTAGAGGTGGTTGTTTTAATCTCTTCAGACGATTCCCTTATCACTCGGGTATCTTTAGCGATGGTTTCTGTCTTTGCTTTGAGAACGTCAAGAACCTTCTTGATCACGCCTAGCTCGGCCATCATGGCATCGATTCCAGTTTGAAAGGTTTCGATACTCTCAAAGTTTGATGCGAGAACTCCGCCGGAGTCCTGATTGTTCTCCGACCAGTAGTAGGTTCCCGCCATAAGCAAGGCAAAGAGCGCAGTCGCAGCCAAACCAACGCCTGGCCAGTCAGCCCCGACTTT
>JASMTJ010000584.1:0-2230 GCA_041694335.1 Bacteroidales bacterium | reverse complement strand
AGACAATTGACGGTGGGTTTATCATCGCTGCCAACACTAAATCATATGGAGCTGGTTTATGGGACGCATGGTTAATAAAAACCGATGCTCAGGGAAACCCGCAATGGTCCGAAACTTATGGCGGCACAGGCATTGACAACGCTTATGATGTGAAACAAACACCAGACGGAGGTTATATTATTGCAGGACGAACTGATCAGGATGGAAGCAGCTATTCTAAAGTTTGGTTGATTAAAACCGATGCCACGGGTGATACTTTATGGACAAAAGCTTTTGGTGAAAACGACAGGGCTGAGCTGGCTAATTCAGTGGTGATTGCAAATGATGGTAATTATGTTATTGCTGGCATGAAAGAAGTTGAACCCTATGATGACCCACATCAGGAGTTTTGGCTCATGAAGACGGATGTTGAAGGGAACCTGCTTTGGAGCAGGACTCACGGAGGTGAGGGGTATGATGCTGCCTTTTCAGTTAAGCAAACCAGCGATTTAGGATTTATTATTACAGGCACCACAGAAATACCCGGAAGTTTAGAGGACATTCGACTGGTAAAGACGAACCAGGACGGAATGCTGGAATGGGAAAAAATATATGGAGGGTTATTCAGTGATGCCGGTTTGGATGTGATTCAAAATCAGGCTGGCGGATATCTGCTTACCGGAAAATACCAGAGTACCGCGTGGGATCCCTTTGATATGTGGGTGATAAAAACCGATGAAGATGGCAACCAAATCTGGGATAAACTCTTTGGTGGTTCTGCTATGGATATGGGTTATGCCCTGACTGCCGATCCGGTAAGCGGCTATTTGCTGACGGGGGTAACTACTACGCCGGGCAGGAGTAACGCTGACGGCTGGTTAGTTAAAATTGATGAGGATGGCAATGAAGAATGGACAAAGCCCATTGGGCTATCAGATATGGATCGCTTCAGGGATATTGCTATCACAGCTGAGGGTGATATAATCCTTTCAGGTGATGCCGGAACTTTTGATAATACGGATGCATGGCTTGTAAAAGTGGGGTATAGTCTTGGAGTGCATGAAATTAGATCCGGCAAATACGAATTACACGTCTCCCCAAACCCTGTTGTAAATCAATTTAATGTTCGTTTTTCGCTTCCTGAGCGTAGCTCTGTATCCTTGATGATATATGATCTGAAAGGGAATAATCCTGATTGCATATACCATGGAACTGCCAAAGAGAAAAAGCTGACTTCAAAGCTTTTGGATGAATTTCCGAATGGTATTTATTTCCTGTCTCTGGAGGCTGACCACAAAGTCGTGGCCTCGAAAAAAATTGTTGTTCTGCATTAGGCCGTTAGTAGTCAAAAATGATTTGGTTTTCTGCCTGAAACAACATCCTTTTTTGATAAAAAGTTAAACCAGGCAAATCAGTTGCTGCATGAAAAGGCGGGGTTTCACCTCATCCCTTGACGGTAGCTATCCGCATCTCCTAAAGGATAAGAAAGTTTGTTTCCTCTCCCCCCTGAGGAGAGCCTTGCCAGAATCAACGATTTCATTTGCTCCAGCGGGACAAGAGTATGGTGATAACGCCGGTAAATTACCTTCTATATCGATAATATTTCCTTTTCTGCCCCTTTATTAGTCTTGACCCATATTTGCTCTGGTAAATTTTTGGTTAAAAGGTGTTTTTAGGGTAGTTATTCTAACATTTTTCGTATATTAGTGCTGTCAACAGCTAATTTTCAATTGCATTATAATTTTCTTCAATGCCTCATAAATGAATACAAAGCAAGGATATACGAAGCAATCAAAAGATAGTTTTTCATACAAGGCGGCAGGCAAGCCACGCGAGTATTCGATAAAGCGCGGGGTGGCCACGCAAAGCATCGACGAGCTCGTGAAGCAGGGCCTCGACCTGCTCTATAACCAGCTCGATAACCTGATGAAAATCTTCAAACGCCGCGACCCGCAGTTTTACCATGGCTACGTGCTGGCACGGACGATTGTGGATGATTAGGAATAGAGATTTCCGCCCGCGCTTCTTGTTGAGGGGTGCGGGTGGGGATTTCTTATATATCTTAGGAAAAAAGATTCTTATAATTTTAGAAAACTATTAATCATGACAAAGAAACTATTTCTATTTATCATTGTGTTGGTGCTTTTGGGTTGTACATCAAATAATGAAAAACAAAATGAAAATACGAATGAAGATACCATACCTTCATATGCCCAAATGGCTTGGAAAGATTATGATGAAATACTTTATC
>JASMTJ010000583.1:0-6442 GCA_041694335.1 Bacteroidales bacterium | reverse complement strand
TCGAAGGTGTTGTTGTAATCAAAGGAAAAAACCGTGAAATCGCTGTCCTTCTTATTCAATAATTTGACCCCTTCAGCCAGCTCCATTTTTTCTATTTGCCCTATTTTCAGGTTTCCCGATCGAAACCGGATGCTTCCTTTCTCAACAGCTTCGGGCAAAGTGGCTTGTTGTGTTTCCACTACCGTACCGGATTTTAGTTTCTTTACGGCAGCCACCTTTCTTAAATAGCCGTATGGTGCAGCATCGGATACACTGTCAACCAGGATATCACCTGCTTTGAGGTCTTCCACAAAATCATTAACCGAAGAAAAAGTGAAGGTGTAGTTTGTGGTGTCTACATCAGAAATGATGGCCCGGGTTTCGTCATCCACTACTTTGGTGTTTTCAGAAACAATAATTTCCTGTGGTTCCGGCTCAGGTTCCGGTTTGATGTTGTCATCTTTCTTACAGCTTACCTGCAGCAGCATAGCCGCCACAGCCGTAAACATTAAAAATCTGTTTGCTCTTTTCATCTTTGTGTATTATTTGAGTTTTAGTTTGTTCGTGCTTCTGATTTCTGGCTTATCGCGATGGTTTTCGTTATGATCTGATCATCAAGCAGTAAAAGGACACTGTATTTTCCGGAGGGGATTTTTGTTTCCATCCTGAAAAAGTTTGTGTCTGAAAAATCCTTTTCACAAATGACCTTGTTCTTGTCATCAAAAATTTTCATCCGTCCGTTTCTCACCACTTTTAAAAAAGAGGCGTAAATCGTTTTTTGCTTTACGCTGATAATGCACTGGTTCATCATTTGACTTTTGAGCAAACATAGAACTGATTAAAGCTTAACACCAGAAAATGAGGTGGGCATGAGGTATGCACCTTAATAAATTCTGGTATTCAAATGGTATGCATCCGGGTAAAATTCATAACACAAAACGCAGTGAAATAGTGTTTTATAAAATCATCAAAGAGCTGATATGGATCCAGGCAAAAATGCTGTTTGCATTATTCGTATCTTTGAGAGAAGTAAGGAGCAGCTCTCAGACTTGGCCGGTTTTGGTGATTTATTTAACGAAATATGGATTTATGAAACGATTGGTTACCCTTGTGTTTTTATTGGTTTCTTTCCTGCTTTTCAGCCAGAATAAAACAGAAATCGAGAATCTTGAGCAACAGATCGCCTCGCTATCGGGTAAAGAGAAATATGAAGCCATGTGCGATCTGTCGCGGCTTTACTATCGCAGCCAACCTCAAAAAACCTACGCCCTTGCACTTGAAGTGTTGAATTACGCGAATAAAAATGATAATCCAGACCTTAAAGAAAAAGCTTATGTAAGGATGGGAATCGGGGTTTACCTTGCCGGGAAGACCGATTCGGCCATCTATTACAGCCGGAAAGCCCTGGAATTTAACCCTGAAACCCAGAATGCAAAAGAAAAAGAATTTGCGATGAACCTTTTGTCGCTGGCCTATGACAAAAAAGGAGCTTTTGACCAGTCGATAGAATATGGAGAAACGGTACTGGAGCTGAGAAGAGAGCGGAATGATACAACAGGGGTTGCTGCTGTTTTGAGCAATTTGGCCAAGATTTACATGAATACGGGTCAATATGAAAAATCTGCCGCCTGCATTGATGAATCCATTACTATTTACGAAGCTAAAAAAGACACTATCGGAATCGCCGGAAGGCTGCTGACAATGGTGCAACTAATGAACCGCAGTGGCTCTGATGCCAATGAAAAAGCAACCATTCAGCGGGCGCTGGAATTGATTAACAAAGTGGACTACCCTTTTCTGAAAGCGGATATTCTTTCTACGATGGCCAATTACTTTATATCGGTCAGGAAATATGATTCTGCGTTCTTTTATGAACAAATGGCGCTTGATTATTACGAAAGAGTCAGTCATCAGCACAGTATTGCTTTGTCATACGGTAACCTGGCGCGCATTGAAGAAGGGAGGAAAAATGACTCCAAAGCGCGGCATTTCTTCAGGAAAGAAATGGAAATATTTCAAAAACTGAGGCTTGAACCTCAGCTTAACATTGTCAGGGTGAATCTCGGACTCAATTTCCTCCGGAGTAAGCTGCCCGATAGTGCGGAGGTACTGCTCTCCGCCGGATACAATTCCGCTAAAGAGATAAAACAGGCGCAGATTCTTCAGCACGCCTCGAAATACCTCTTCCAGCTTTACAAACAAAAAGAACATTATGAAAAGGCCTTGCACTATCATGAGATTTATGCCCATTACCAGGACAGCCTGGCCGGGGTTTCCTCAAAATCGGCTTTAGCCGAATTGGAAACCAAGTACGAAACAGCACAAAAGCAAAGAGCTATCGAGCAGCTGGAGAATGAAAAAAAAATACAGCAGTCTCGTGAACGGACGATTATGGCTGTGAGCGGGAGTAGCACTTTGATTCTTTTGTTGCTTGTTGCCGGTATCTGGCAAAAGCGCCGTAAAGACAAAGTTATTTCACGACAGAAAGAGCTTGTTTATCAGAAAGAAAAGGCATTGAGCCTGGCTCAACTTGAAAAGCAAAAACTCAAAGAAGAGGAGTTGGAGCAAAGCCTGCTGTACAAGTCGAAGCAGCTTAACACACATGCTCTGCACATGATGCAGAAAAACAGTATGCTCCAGGATATCCAGACCGACATCAAGGAGTTATCAAAAGCAGCCTCCACAGACGACAAGCCCAGGTACAAACAAATACAGCGTCAGATTGCTCAAAGCCTCAGGGCCGATAATGACTGGGATGTGTTCAGACTCTATTTTGAGGAAGTGAATGACCGTTTTTTCGAAAAGCTGGACTCCATTAGCGAAGAACTCACAACCCATGACCACCGGCTGTGCGCACTCATAAAACTCAACATGAACAGTAAAGAAATGGCTTCTGTGCTTAACCTCGCGCCTAACAGCATCAAAAGTGCCCGCTATCGACTGAAGAAGAAACTAAGCCTTGCCCAGGACGCTGACCTGGAAAGCTTTATCAGGGAACTGTAATCGCTTTATGCGATTTAGAATCTTGTTCGCCAGTGAACACAATACTGAACACCAGCGAACAAATCAGGCCTTGCTCATCACCCTAACATGATGATTTAATGTGTTTTATAAAAAGAGGCATTCTTTTTGAAACATGTTACCAAACTAAATACTAAACCAGATGAAAACCGTACTCACATGTTTTTTTGCTGTAAACATGCTTATTGCTTTCTCAGCACCGAAGGATGCTCAAATTCTCCCCGGAAAACAAACACAAATACAGCATGCAGACTCGCTGAGCCCGGCAATTGAGATATTGAAAGTAAAATCTTACCCGAACCCATTCACAGAACAGGTCACGTTCATTTTGCACAAAAACCTCCCGGCAGATGCTGAAATGGCTATTTATGATATTTCAGGAAGAAAAATTACAAGCCTGGAGTATGAAGAAAACTCCACGACCATTTTATGGGATGGTACAGGCAGCAGTGGCCAGAGAGTCAATCCGGGAGCCTACTTTTTCGTTATGGCCGGTGATCAATATTACGGACGAGGAAAAGTGGTGTTTTCACCTTAAGGGTTGTTTTTCTCCCCCTCTTCCAAACGTTTAAGGTGGCAGAAAAGCAGTTCGCCGGTTTTTTCATCGCGGAGATGCATGCCGTTGCCCTGGCAGTGTGAAAAATGGGGGCAGGTTTTACAAATGCCGGTTTTTGTCCAGTTGCGATTGCGGTATTTTTGATAGCGGGTTTGCCACACTTTGGCAAAATTATCCTGATAGATATTTCCCTGGATAAAATTTTCTCTCAGGTTGGGGCACGCTGAAATGGAGCCATCGACAAGGATGGAAGCAATATTGACCCCGGCGCGGCAGAAGAAAAAATTATCCCTGACCTCTCCTTCGTAGTTCCCCAGAAAGCCTTCGCAGCCATAGTTCAGCTTAATCTTTCCTTCCTCACGGGTTTCTTTAATGAAATCGAAAAGGGCTTTGAATTCTTTTGCATTCAGTTGTAACTCCTGATCCTGTGCAGCCCTTCCTATCGGGAAAACCGTAAAAATACGCCAGGCTTCTACGCCCATCGCGATAAGCTTATCGCGCATTTGCGGCAGCCCCTCATAATTGTTTGAATGAACACAAGTTACCACATCGTAAGCCAGGTGTTGTGTTTGGGTAAGCAATCCCAAGGCATGAAGAGCTTTTTCATAACTTTTCGGATGTCCGCGCAGCCAGTTGTGTGCGCTTTCCAGTCCATCGAGACTGATGGTGACTGAGCGCAGGCCTGCATCAATCAGCGAAAGCAGGCGCTTTTCTGTAAACAACATGCCGTTTGATACCACACCCCACGGAAAGCCCCGGTTGTAAAGCTCCTGGCCCACCTCTTCCAAATCTTTTCGCATCAGGGCTTCGCCGCCAGTAAAAACTATCATGGTTTTATTGGGGTTCACAATGGGGGTGATCTCATCAATTGCCCTCAGAAAGTCTTCAGCGGGCATGTCTTTTTGTGCTGCATCTTTTTTGCAGTCGCTACCGCAGTGTCTGCAATTGAGGTTGCAGCGAAGCGTGCTTTCCCACAAAATATAATTGAGTTGGTGCATGCGCGTTTCATTACGCCGGTAGCGGTCGTAGAGTTTGAAGGCAAGTTTTTTCCTTAGCGGGATTTTGCCAACGCTCATTCTTCAGGATTTAACCGGATGTTGATTTCTTTTTCGGTATGCCCCTGATCCCAGCCACCATCTCCACCGGTAAACTGTGGATCTTCAAAAACCACGTTCGTATCTGCATCCGCATAAGCGCCGTTTTCTGCACCGTCAATATCCTCAAAAGTTACGAGAAAAGCCTGATCGCCGGCAAAAGCGCGGGTGCTTATTTCATACCGGCCCTGCGAATCAGTTTGTACGGAATCGTAACCCATCTTCACTTTAATATTTGGGATGTTCGAAGAGCTTGCGGCAGATTTCACAGTACCTTTAACCACAAACTCTGCCGAAGGGGCTCCGTATTCGGGCATGGGAACACCGTATTCATCCACCGACTGTTCACAGGCTGTGGTAAATCCCAGCAACGAAAGAAGTGCTGCGATGAGTGCGTTATATCCTCTGAAAAAGCCTTTTTTGATTTTAGTCATGACCAAGTAATTTTATTGCAGACGGAAGTTGGAGCCAATAAGTTGCGGCATGTCAGCAATTTGAAGTGGTTTTAAATTAGTGTAACCGGCATGAATTATATGCAACTCAAATTTATGAACTGCATTAATAAAATCCCCGGCTCCCAACATAAGTCAAAAACCGGGGCTTCATCTATTAGAACAGGCTGTAACTCAGAGATAGGTTGTAATTGAAATTAAATCTTTTCTGGTAGCCTTTATAAGCAGATTGTAGATCTGTTACAGGATAAAAAGTATATACATCTTCATGATCTGTTGTCCAGCCCATCATGTCCATATCGTCTAGCGGAAAGTCCTGCCATAAATAATCGAGTCTGGAGTAAAAGCTCAGTCTGAGTTTAGGCGAGATGTAGTAATAAGCATCTAAACTTATGTTTCCTGATACCAATTCTCCGGAGGTAGACAACACGTCATTTTCAGGCTGCGAATCATCAATAAAATGGGTATAACTGATATCATATCCCAGCGTAACAGTGGTACGGGTGTTCATATAATAATTCAGGTTGTTTCTGTGTCGCAATTGCAGATTAGGACTGCTTGCTTCCCGTTCAAACACATTCGGGTTGTATTCTTCTCTTGAGTCATATTTTAACCATCCTGCAAAGGCCCTGAAATTCAAAGAATGGTGCCAATGCAAACCATAGGGTTTGGAATGCACAAATTCAATTCCAGCCTGTAAGGATTTATAGGTGCTTCGTCTTTTATCATTGATAGGCGTTCCTGGTTCATCTGACACCGATTTAGAAATTCTGTAACCGGGTGCCACAACCATTGAGATGCGATTCCCCACATACATGGGCACAGGCCGTCCGTAGTTCCAGTAATCCATTAGTGTGGTAAAATAGGAAATATTATTGCCTTCCACAAAGCCTTTCTCTTTAAGATAACTATCCAGCACTTCCAGTTCCTTCATTTGTTGAATACGATTATCGAAAAAGCGGAGATTCCGGGTTTCGGAAATCAACTCAGCAAAAGCAGTAATTTCTTCCTTTGTTGCTGTTCTGTTAAAATGGCCGTTGTTTTTTAAAGCTTCAAGAATAAAAATCGCCTGGCGGGCATCGATTACACTCTCTGTGCGTCCAACTCCGATTTTTAAAGGCAAGAGAATGTCAGCATACGTTTTAAAACCGCTCTGCTCCTTCCAAATATCATTACCATTTCGACTCTTATGTTTTTGGGTTCTAAAAGATGTCTGTATTTCGGGATCGGCTCCGTAAAAAAACTTATCGGTTAAATAAAACCTACTGTTTAATTTTAAGTCAAGTTCAGGACGAAAATATCTTCCCTTATAAATAAGTCTTTCATTTTCTGACTGTTTA
>JASMTJ010000582.1:0-6501 GCA_041694335.1 Bacteroidales bacterium | reverse complement strand
TCAACTGATACAAAATCCCAGCTGTCCCCGGCTGCGCGACCTGTAACGGTGAGCTTAGTCCAGGTAGCTGAAGAAGGGTCTCCTGAACCTGAATAATCAGTAGAAACCATTACCTCTTGTTCTGTGTCAATGTTACCTGTTCCATAATTAATGGCTTCATCAAAATAAAGGGTTGCTTCACTGACACCACTAAGGTCGATAGCTGCGGAGATTAACCAATCTTCGTTGTCCATTGCACCACCATCATAACCACTCATAACAGCGCATCCCGGAGGAAGACCATATTCATCCCAATACCATTCTAAATCACCACTCGCGCTGAAAGCTGTCCAGCCACTTAAATCGGTATCAAAAGTACCTTCAAAAAGGGCGTCGATAGTCTCCTCGATGGTAAAAGCTTCATCAGAAACGTCCATAGGGTCACCATCGGCAGCATCTGATACTTTGATGGTGTAGTCATCTGCAGGTGTCTGGTCCACTGGGATATCCCAGCTATATGAGCCGGTATTTTCAACCGATTCAGCGATAACAGCACTGTTTGCGCCCATCAGCTCAATTTTAACATTGTCTGAAAAATTTTCTGATTCCCATGCGATTTCTACCATGTCGCCTTGTTCGAAAATTTCACCGCCATTTGGATAAGTAACGGTAATCATTGGGTCTTCATTGGCTTGGTCAACAATAATGTTATCCAGCTCCCAGGTGGCTGCATCATCAGTATCCGATAAATACTTCATAGCAATATAAACAGTAGATTCTCCATCGTAAGCAGAAAAATCAACTTCATCCACCTGCACGAAGTCCCAGCTACCACCGCTGGCGCGGCCAGTAACTGTTAGTTCAGTCCATGTTGCAGCAGTAGGGTCACCTGAACCGCTATAGTCAGTAGAAACCCAAATGGTTTGCTGCGTTTCGATTGGTCCGCCATAGTTGATGGCTTCCTGAAAATTGAGTGTGGTATTTGTGGCACCTGATAGGTCGATAACAGGAGAAATCAGCCAGTCTTCATTTTCAAGCGCTCCGCCATCATAACCGCTCATTTTGGCGCATCCTGCCGGATCGCCAAAATCAGCCCATTCCCAGGCCTGGTCACCAGCAATAGTGTATCCTGTCCATGATCCAAGGTCAGAATCAAAAGTTTCTTCATGTATTTGCGCGTTTGCAAAAGCAAACAGTCCAACAAATAACGCTAATAGTGTAGATTTTTTCATCATAAAATTGATTTTTTAGGTTTTTATTTGGTGTAAAATTAATACACATCAATTAACAAATTCATTTCTTTATGTGAAGAAAAGTTAAAGAAATGGCCTATAAAGATATAAAAAAAACCACCCCGGTCGGAGGTGGTTTTTTCAACAAGTTTCTAACATCCAGACTATTTTTTGTCTTTGTCGTCGTCTTTAACTTCTTCGAAGTCGACATCAGTAACTTCATCGTCACTGTTATCTGAAGAGGACTGTCCGGCATTTTGCTGTTCTCCGGCCTGCTGACCGCCATCTTGTCCGGCATCAGCTTGGCCTCCTGCCTGCTGTTGGGCGTTGTACAGGTCCTGGCTTGCGGCTTGCCATTGCTTGTTCAGCTCTTCCATGGCAGTGTCGATAGCATCAACATCCTGGTTTTTGTGTGCCTCTTTCAGCTTGGCTACAGCGTCTTCAATCGGCTTCTTCTTATCTTCAGGAAGCTTGTCGCCATATTCTTTCAGCTGCTTTTCTGTCTGGAAGACGAGCGAGTCGGCCTGGTTGAGCTTATCAATCTTCTCTTTCGCTTTCTTGTCTTCTTCTGCATTCGCCTTGGCTTCCTCTTTCATCTTCTTGATTTCATCCTCGTTAAGAGTAGAGTTGGCCTCGATACGGATTTTCTGCTCTTTGCCTGTTCCTTTGTCTTTGGCAGAAACGTGGATGATACCATTACTGTCGATATCGAATGTTACTTCAATTTGTGGAACACCGCGTTGTGCTGGTGGAATTCCGTCGAGGTGGAATCGGCCAATGCTCTTATTGTCTTTGGCCATCGGACGTTCACCCTGCAGAACGTGAATCTCCACTGAAGTCTGGTTGTCGGCAGCTGTAGAGAAGGTTTCTGTTTTCTTCGTCGGAATGGTTGTGTTCGACTCAATCAACCTTGTCATAACTCCACCGAGTGTCTCAATACCAAGAGAAAGTGGCGTTACGTCGAGCAGAACGATGTCATCCTGCTGGAAGTCACCACCAATGATAGCACCCTGAATGGCTGCGCCAACAGCAACAACCTCATCCGGGTTGATACCTTTTGAAGGTTTCTTGCCGAAATAGTTTTCTACTGATGACTGGATCGCCGGGATTCGTGTTGAACCACCAACAAGGATGATTTCATCAATGTCGCTTGGCGAATAACCTGCATCGCTCAAGGCTTTCTTCACAGGCCCCATGGTGCGCTTCACCAGGTCGTCGGTCAGCGCTTCGAATTTAGCACGTGATAAAGTTCTTACTAAGTGTTTTGGAATACCATCAACCGGCATGATGTAAGGCAGGTTGATTTCGGTAGATGATGAGCTTGAAAGCTCAATCTTCGCTTTTTCAGCGGCTTCTTTCAGACGCTGCAGAGCCATTGGGTCTTTACGCAGGTCGATATTTTCATCTTTAAGAAACTCTTCAGCCAACCAGTTAATAACAGCTTCATCAAAATCGTCGCCACCAAGGTGTGTGTCACCATTGGTAGATTTTACTTCGAATACACCACCACCTAATTCGAGGATGGAGATGTCGAACGTACCACCACCAAGGTCGTAAACAGCAATACGCTGGTCTTTATCTTTTTTATCAAGACCATAAGCCAGTGCGGCAGCAGTAGGCTCGTTGATAATACGCTTTACCTGAAGACCAGCAATTTCGCCGGCTTCTTTTGTTGCCTGACGCTGCGAGTCGCTGAAATAGGCAGGGACAGTAATCACAGCTTCTGTCACTTCCTGACCGAGGTGATCTTCGGCCGTTTTCTTCATTTTCTGAAGGGTCATGGCAGAAATCTCCTGTGGAGTGTACATTCTGTCATCAATTTTTACCCTTGGCGTATTGTTATCGCCTTTTACAATTTTGTAAGATACACGATTAATTTCTCTTTCTACTTTATCGAACGTTTCACCCATGAAACGCTTGATAGAGAAAATAGTACGTTCAGGATTGGTGATGGCCTGGCGTTTGGCCGGGTCACCTACTTTTCTTTCATTATTATCTGTAAACGCCACAATAGATGGGGTCGTTCTGCGACCTTCACTGTTTTCTATGACGATTGGTTCTTTACCTTCTACAACAGAAACACAAGAGTTTGTGGTTCCAAGGTCTATACCTATTATTTTTCCCATGTCTTTTATTTTTTATTTGCGAATTTTTTATTTCGCACTTTAGTTTTCAATCATTGTGCCAAAGGCCAATAATCTTTTATTAATGAAATTATGACATAATAGTGTAGTCCTTTATCAGGATGTTTTGCCGGGCGGTGACAAAACGTCATGATGACTGCCGGGTAGGGTTCAGGCGTTGAAAATCAAGTGGTTTGTGACTTTCTTCCTTGCGGGAGTAAATAAAAAAGATCTCATTCAAATACATCTTTGCTGAATGAGATCAGATGGTAAATTCGAAACAATAAACGGCTTTTTGTAAGGCGATTATTTATTCGGATTATCGAATTTAATTTGCAGCATATTCAGCAGGTTGCGAGTCGACTTCTGTGGATGCAACTCCCTGGTTTTCGAAAAGCGGCTGGTAAATAATCCGATGCCGTTTTCAATGTTTGTAAATTCCGGAGTGTATTGATTCAGGCTGCTGCTGGGTTTGTATACTTCCACGTAAGTGTTAAAGTCTTCGGATGCAACGGTTATTTCAAAATTAATCCATTCGGCATGACGCACACTGACTTCATTTTCTTTTTCCTGGTCTTCGTAGGGCACATTCGCTTCAACGAAATCATAAAAAGAGTTGTTTTGGAATTGTTCGCGCATTAATTCGCCACCATCATCATCCATAGATTTTGCGGTGGTAAACTTATTCCAACGTAGCGTCCTGAGGGTGGAGTCTCCCGAATTATCCACCTCATAAAACTTAAAGTAGATAACCACCTGGTAAAGCTTGCCGTATTCAGCAGAATACCAAGATATCTCATTATCATTTTCGTTGTTCGGAATGTGAATAGTAGGATAAAACAGGCTGTTTATTGCGGGCTTGATTATCGAAAAGTCTTTGATCAACTCGGTTTCAGCCGTAATTACTTTGTTCAACGCCGGGTTTTCGATTCTGATTTTGTATGTGTAGTCCTCGTTAAGGAAGACTTTATTGTCTTCACCTGTGGTGTATACGGTTTGTTTCGGATGGTAAAACACACCATCTTCCTTGTTGTATACCGTGGTTGTGTCAAGCACAAACTCCCTCACAACATCACTGCCATCAAGCTCAATCAGTTTTACCGAAAGTTCATTCTGGTAGGTGTTTGAGTCTTCAATGGCTGCATAATCAAGAAGGTTTCCCTCACCCAAAAAGGCCTTATTTATTTTTATATAATGCACACTGTCACCCGGATCAAGCAGTCCGTAAACAATAGTCACATCTTCATAATCTGCCGTAACATCAAAATCAGTTTCACACGAAGAAAAAAGTCCTGCCAGTAAAATGATCAGAAAATATATATTTTTACTCATCTCTTAAAAATTTCAAGTTATCCACCTGTTTTTATGACGGTATTCCGAAACAATTTCCAAAAGTAATGATTTCATGGTTATTTACGATACGGTATTTCAGGTAAATTACCGGTTGGTTTTTTATTTAATCAAATTCCAATACATTTGTTAGTTGCTTAGATTTGCACAGAAGAAAAAATTCAGATTAAAACGAGATATTATGTCAACAGCGAAAATGTTCCCGGCACCGAAGATTACGACCCACGTGCTGCAGGAAATGAAATTGAAGAAAGAAAAGATTGCCATGCTGACAGCCTATGATTACTCGATGGCAAGGATTCTTGATGATGCGGGGATAGATGTGATCTTGGTTGGTGATTCGGCTTCAAATGTGATGGCGGGGAATACTACCACGCTGCCTATTACGCTCGATCAGATGATTTATCACGCCACATCGGTGAAAAGAGCGGTAGACAGGGCGCTGGTTGTTGTTGACCTTCCTTTTGGTACCTACCAGGGTAACTCTAAGGAAGCGCTGCAATCGGCTATCCGTATCATGAAAGAGAGCGGAGCCAATGCCATTAAAATGGAAGGTGGTGAGGAAATTATCGAGTCGGTGAACCGGATTTTATCTGCAGGCATTCCAGTGATGGGCCACCTTGGCCTGACACCTCAGTCAATTCATAAATTCGGGACGTATGTGGTTCGGGCTACCAAGGACGACGAGGCCAACAAGCTAATTGAAAATGCCAGGCTTCTTGAAAAAGCTGGATGTTTTTCGATTGTGCTAGAGAAAATCCCTGCCGCTTTGGCGGAAAAAGTTGCTAACGATGTGAAAATTCCAATCATCGGCATAGGTGCCGGAAGTGCTGTTGATGGCCAGGTGCTTGTGCTGCATGACATGCTGGGCATTACCCAAGACTTCTCTCCAAGGTTTCTGAGAAGGTATCACAACCTGAAGGAAGAAATGACAGGCTCAGTGCAGGCCTACATTGACGATGTGAAATCAAAAGATTTTCCTAACGAGCGAGAGCAATACTAATCCATGGATCTTATTCAGGGCTACCGGGAATTAGCCAGCCGGATTATATATGAAGACAACCATATTTTAGTGGTGAACAAAGCCGCCTCGGAGATCGTGCAGGGTGATAAAACCGGCGATACTCCGATGGTGGAGAAGTATAAGGAGGTGCTAAAGCAGAAATACAACAAGCCCGGAAATGTTTTCCTGGGCATTGTTCATCGCCTCGACCGACCTACCACCGGCGTAATTATCTTCGCAAAGACAAGTAAATCATTGACACGGCTGAGCGAGATGATTCGCAACCGAAAAGTCAGGAAAATTTACTGGGCTGTCACTGCCGACCCGATGCCTCATCGTGAAGGCGAGCTGACACATTACATGATCAAGAACGAAAAGAAAAACAGGTCGGTGGCACATCCCTACGATAGGGCGGGGGCAAAGAAAGCTGTTTTAAGATATCGGCTGAAGGGTGAGAGCGACAGGTATTTTCTCTACGAAGTGGAGCTGGTAACAGGACGCCATCACCAAATCAGAGCGCAGTTTTCGGCCATGGGCAGTCCTTTGAGAGGGGATTTAAAATACGGGTTCCATACCTCAAACAACGATGGCTCAATCCATCTGCATGCCCGGCAAATAATGTTTGAGCATCCCGTAAGGAGTGATAACATTGTACTTTACGCACCAGTGCCCAATGACAATTTATGGAAGTACTTTGAGAACAATTATTCCTGAACAATTGCCCTCTAACTTTTGTCTATCAAATAAAGTTTGTGGTTATGAAAACCTCCTATGCTCTGCTATTGCTGATTTTTATGGTGCCCTCCACTGTTTT
>JASMTJ010000581.1:0-1056 GCA_041694335.1 Bacteroidales bacterium | reverse complement strand
TTTGCTACTGGTGAGCACTGATGCGTTCTCTCACGCTAGGGACGTAATTCAGGTAGCGCCACTTGAACTGCATAAGAATAGCCCGTTTGATCGAGCCTACACTCTTGCTCCTATTTCGGGTAGAACCGGAAATCTCGAAATACGATGGCCCGATAACTGGCCGTCAAAAAAACCATCAGAGCATTTAAAACTACGAATTTTCCACATCAATGATTTACACAACAAACACATAATAGAAAAAGAAGATGGCGATGCTCGCTTTGTGACTGGCCTCATAGCTGCCCATGTCAGCAAGGCTCGTCGTGAGGCAAGTTCAAAAAAAGAGCATGTATTATTTTTATCCGCTGGAGATGATCATACCGGTGCCGTATATGATGAATTACTCGGTTACAGTCCAGGATCTTTCAAAAAAAGCTTGGCCTACCACGCTTATTCATCGGCAGGTCTTGATGCGGCAGTATTGGGTAATCATGAATTTGATCGCGGCACCCAAATCCTAAAGCAAGCCATTAACGCTGATGCCAATTTTCCACTATTGAATTCAAATCTTGTTGCGTCTAAAAATTTAGATGCTGACGATTACGCTTCTGTGCTACTTGGAGTAATTAATGGGTGGCGAATCGCGGTAGTTGGACAAACATCATCAGAAGATACGAAAAGTAACCTGGCTGACGATCCGCAATTAAAGGTTGCTCCGCAACTGGAAAATATGAACCAAATACTGACCGCTGTTGAAGGTAAGGTTGATGTCATTATCGCACTGACACATATTGGCTATCAACAAAGCGGAAAAGTTGGCGATCAAGACATCGCAGAGCTATTAGCAAAAGCGTCGGTTCCCGCTATTGTCATCGGCGGTCATTCGCACGATACACTGCATAAGTCAGGGGTTAATAAAGAGCACATTTACAGTGGAGTTCCGGTATTTCAGGCTGGACAGTGGGGCGATTACATTGGGGATATTCAACTGAACTTGCGACGTGACTCAAAAGAAGTCGTAATATCTAACAACACCGTTTTGCACTCTCTAAAGCAAAACAGCGCGTCGCTTATAAG
>JASMTJ010000580.1:0-2052 GCA_041694335.1 Bacteroidales bacterium | reverse complement strand
CAAAAAAAAGAGTGTCAGCGATTGCTGACACTCTGTCATTTATTACTGTCAGTAATATTGTATCAGAGACTGTCACCGGCAGCTTCTCCCGAGGGAGCAGCTTCTTCCTCACCCACACCAAAATCAGGAAGTTCCTGTGTTGGTGCGGTCATATTCTGAATTTCTTCATCAATAGCTGAACCCGACTGCATCTCATCTTTTGGCAATACCATCACGGATATGAAGGACAGCACCAAAAGAGCGCTGGCAAGCGTCCATGTTGCTTTTTCCAGGAAATCGGCAGTTTTCCGAACCCCCATCACCTGATTGGAGGCTGAAAAATTTGAGGCCAGTCCGCCACCTTTGGAATTCTGAACCAGGACTATAAGTATCAGTAAAATACTGACCAGAATTACCAAAACTGAAACAAATTGATACATATCTTTCTAAATTACTGTTTATTAATAAGCTCTTCCATTTCTTCAATACGACGTGCAAAGTAAACACTTTTTTCGGGATATTTCAAGCGCAAACGTTCGAATATCTCTATCGCTTTTTGATAACGGCCCTGTTTGATGTGAATGTTTGCCAGTGTTTCGGTCATCAGATCATCATTCTCCTCAACACATTTCACAGAAAAAACTTAGTCTGGAACCGAACTATTATCTGATGGCACAATCCGGGTTTGATTGCCTGCTTTATTGAGAAAGTTATCTATAAGCTCCATTTTTCCGTCTTGTTTTGATTTTGGAACTTGCTCTTTCTCAGCATTGGTGCCTTTTTCCACAGGCTGATGTCTTAACAGATAAAGCCATTCCGAAAATGAATGACTTTCATTAAAATCAATGGAGGATTTGGATACTTCGTACTCGAGAGAATAGGCAGATGAATAAGCTTCTTTCTCATAATCAAGCAAGTCGGCAGAAGGTAATACAAGATCGGGATTGTGCTCATTCCCATCGTAGGCTCCTTCTTCGGCATCACCCTTTTCATCTTCCCTTTCTTCATCTATGCCTGAAAAATTTATCTGCTCGCCGTTTGCAGAAGTAATCGTATCATCAACCTCAAAATAGTTGGCATCATCACCCACTATCAGCTCAAGGTTATTCGATGACCGGTGGTCAGTCTCTTCCCTGTTCTCATCACGAGAAAGGAGTTCAACAGATGGACTCTCCGGCTGATCCCCTGATGCTGCTTCATCCTTATCAGGAGACGGAACATCAATGCGGGATTGTTCTGTAGATTCTTTTGCTGAAAATACATCGTTAATCAGGAAAAACAACTTTGACCGGTCGGGAATATACGCAGCAGCCAGTTTGAGTTCACTGTTAAACCGTATGTGGTCAAGCTTGTGAAGATTTTTGATCCACAGCATCCTGCCAGCCTGAAAAAACGGATAGGTATCAAGAACTTCTTTAAGCGTCTCAAGAGTTTGTTCATCCAGCATTTCAGGGGCTGATACCAGATCGATCAGTCGCATACGGCCCATAATAAACAATTTTACCAGTCAGCAAATGCTTTATTAAAAATATTATCCGTAAGTTCTTCCACAATCTCACTAACCAACTCACCCTCAATGGCTGTAATGTTCTGTTCACTCGGGAAATCGCGATATGCCGAAAAAGAAGACTCCCAACTTTTTTCGGGGTCTTTAAAGTTTTCGTATCGAACATTAATCCTAACAGTCAAACGGGTTTCGGCCGAAACAGCATCTGCCTGAATGGCAAGTGGTTCTGTTTCGTAACCGGTTATTTCTCCTGAGAAGTCCACATCTCCGGTTTCTTCAGCAAGTGTAAGTCTCGAACCGTTAATAACCCGGTCTTTCAGGGCTTCGGTAAGAGTCTGGCTTAAAACGGGGTTTATATATGCAGCTCTGTTATCGAACGTCTGAACAGAGGCAGTATGCACGTTTTCTGGAATGGATGCCCCGTCGAATGTCATCTGAATGGCACATCCATGCATCAGAAAGGACACTACTAAAACCCACATACTTTTTGTTATGACACTCTTAATCTGATGTTTATTCATTCGTATAAAATTTATTTAACTAATTGGCCGAATGGAACTCGCATG
>JASMTJ010000579.1:0-19551 GCA_041694335.1 Bacteroidales bacterium | reverse complement strand
TTAATCTCATCTGTAATATGCGGTATCACCTGCACGGTTTCTCCCAGGTAATCGCCTCTGCGTTCTTTTTCTATAACAGAGCGGTAGATCGCTCCTGTTGTCACATTATTTGCCTGGGACGTGGACTTCCCAATGAAACGTTCATAATGTCCGAGGTCCAGGTCGGTTTCCGCTCCATCTTTCGTCACATAACACTCACCGTGTTCATAAGGATTTAACGTACCCGGATCCACATTAATATAAGGATCAAGCTTTTGTATTGTAATGCTGTAACCTCTTGCTTTAAGGAGCTTACCTAAAGAAGCTGAAATAATTCCTTTACCCAAAGAAGATGTCACACCTCCGGTCACGAAAATGTATTTGGCCATGGTCTTAAAAATTTTGAAAGTGCAAAGGTACAGATTCTTTAATGAAAGTTTCAGCTCTTTTGAGAACTTTTTGTCATCATACAAAAAGCCCCGCCTATAGAGGCAGGGCCTGAAAGGTTAACACAGGATTCTAATAATACCGATAGCTTTTTACTTTAGAAATGTGCTTGGCCAGACGTATCACCTGGCTGGTATATCCAAACTCATTGTCATACCAAAGATACAGCACTACCTGCTTACCATTTTCCCCTACTTTGGTGGCTTTACTGTCGTAAACACTTGCACACGAATCACCAATTACATCCGAGGAAACCAGCTCATTGGAAGTGCCATAACGGATTTGCTCAATGAGTGTTCCCTGTAAAGAGGTTTTCCTCATAAAATCATTCAGTTCTTCGAGCGAAACCGCTTTGTTCAGGTTCAAAGACAATATAGCCAGCGACACGTTTGGTGTGGGCACCCTGACAGCATTTGCCGTCAGCTTACCTTCGAGCGATGGGATGGATTTCACTGCCGCTTTGGCAGCTCCGGTATCGGTAATCACCATATTCAGAGGCGCAGCACGTCCGCGTCTGTTCTTTTTATGCTGGTTATCCAGGAGGTTTTGGTCGTTTGTGTAAGAGTGGATGGTCTCGACATGCCCATTGTCTATACCATATTCATTTTCGAGGGCACTCAATGCCGGAACAATGGCATTGGTTGTACATGAAGCAGCCGAAACTATTGGTTCTTCAGAAAGTGTCCACGCCTCTGAATTTTGGTTCACACCATAAACAATATTGGGTATATCGCCCTTTCCGGGAGCAGTTAGAAGCACCTGCTTCGCACCTTTGGCTTTGAGGTGGCGTTCAAGCCCTTCACGGTCGCGCCATACACCAGTATTGTCAATTATCAAAGCATCTTTAATCCCGTAGCTTTCATAATCGATTTCTTCAGGAGAATTGGCAGAAATCATGTGGATATGATGGCCGTTGACGATCATCTTTTGGTTTTCAATGTCCTCCACGGCAATTCCGTTGAAATTTCCATGCACTGAATCTTTCCTGAAAAGAGATACACGCTTGTAAAGGTCTTCAGGCTTTTTGCTTCGGGTGACAATTGCCCGCAGCCTCAGCCGTGAGCCATCGCCCGCCTCTGCGATGAGCTGACGGGCAGCCAGTCTGCCAATACGGCCAAAACCATACAGCACCACGTCTTGTGTTTTAGTGCTGCGAGGTTCTACTCCAATCAGGTAGTTTAATTTATCGTGGATAAACTCATGTTCATCCTTGTATTTCTCACGTTCTTCAATCCATTCTTTATTCAGGCGTCCGATATCAATTCTTGCCGGTGCTACATCTGCCTTGTAAATTGCCTTGGCAAGTTTCAGCGAATCTGCAACATCAAGCTTAAATCCGATGATATTCTCAGAGTAAGAGTGTTTGTGAAGGATGCTGTGTGCACCCCTGTCCAGAAGCTGCCGGCGGAACAGAATCAGCTCAACAGATTGCTCGAACCACAGGTTTCCGATAACCTGGATAAACTCAAGCGTAGTCTGTTCTGCCCTGATCCATTCATTGAGCGATTTTTCAAATTGGTGGTTTGACTGTTCACCACTTTGCCCATTTTGATTGTGCGTCATAGAGTTGATTTTTGATTTTGTATAGTTGATTTTAGCTGATTTTCTTTTTTTGCTCCTTTCGTTTAAGCAGTTAACCATTTCCTAAAACGATCTGAATCATCAATCAGATGTCTGTAGAAGCGCTTTGGCTGCTTTTGTCATGTAAAAATAAGCTATCCTTATAAAATTACAAACTTCCACTTCACTTTAACTGCTCTGTTTTCGAAGAACCATAATCCTGTGTCAGTGTTTGCAGAGCTTGCCGGATCAAAAAAGGGATGGAAATAATTCCCATCCCTTTCTTTAGGCTATTCTCCCAGGTAGGCTTTTAAAAGCCTGCTCCTCGAGTTCTGCTTCAATCGCCTGATGGCTTTTTCCTTGATTTGACGCACCCGCTCGCGGGTCAGATCAAATTTAGCTCCGATTTCCTCCAGGGTCATTCCATGATTTCTTCCAATCCCATAGTAAAGGTTAATCACGTCACGCTCCTTTTCGTTCAGCGTTGAGAGCGAGCGCTGAATTTCTCTGGTCAGCGATTCACGCATCAGGTCGTCATCGGTATGCGGCGAATCCTCACTTACAAAAACATCCAGGAAACTGCTGTCTTCGTCATGAGTGAGTGGGGCGTCCATGGAAACATATTTTGTAGATATTTTCATGGTTGAGTCCACCTTATCCTCTGGCAATTCCATAGATGAAGCAATTTCATCGGCTGAAGGAGGACGCTCATACTGCTGCTCCAGCTTTGATGCTTCCTTTTTTATCTTGTTGAGGGAGCCCACCTGGTTCAGAGGAAGCCGCACAATACGCGACTGCTCTGCAAGTGCCTGTAAAATCGATTGCCTGATCCACCACACAGCATAAGAAATGAATTTAAAGCCCCTGGTTTCATCAAAGCGCTTGGCCGCTTTTATCAAGCCAAGGTTTCCTTCATTAATCAAATCAGGGAGACTGAGCCCCTGATTTTGATACTGTTTGGCCACAGAAACCACAAAACGAAGATTTGCTTTGCAAAGTTTGTCAAGAGCACGCTGATCGCCCTGCTTGATGCGCTTTGCAAGAGCCACTTCTTCTTCAGCCGTGATAAGATCTTCTTTCCCTATATCCTGAAGATACTTATCTAGCGATGCTGTTTCACGATTGGTTATCGATTTGGTTATTTTAAGCTGTCTCAATTTTGGCTCCTTTTTTTTAATTTAACAGATTTGATCGTAGCAAGTTATGCATAATCTTTTTAAATAACAACTAAAACTTAAAAAATATTATGCCTGCCACTAAAATATTATAAGATTATAATCCAAAGCCGTAGTATGCCACGGTTCCGCTTGGATAAACCCCTTCAATAAGTACACCGCCTCTTTTGCCTTCGAGGATTTCTCTGACATCTGAAGGGCTGTTCACTTGTGTTTTATCGATACGCGTAATGATAAAACCTTCTTCAATTCCGCTTTTGGCAAGGCGGCTTCCTCTGTCGAGATTGGTTATCTGAACGCCGTAATCAATCCCGAGCTTATTCATCGTCTCACTGTCCGGAGTCTCAAACTCTGCTCCAAACAGAGATACAACTTCAGTCGGCGCTTCCTTGGTGATAACTTCTTTTCCGTATCTATCGGTCAAAGTAAGGCTATAAGTCCGGATATCACCATCCCGCTTAACGGCAACGTCCACCACATCTCCCGGACGATACTGGCCTACTTCTCCGAGCAGCTCAGAGACGGTATTCACATCCTGTCCCTCGACGGAAAGAATAATGTCGCCTGGCTCAATGCCAGCAGCCTCAGCAGATCCATTTTCAGTCACATCAGCGATGTAGACGCCTTCAATTTTATCCAGTCCTTGTTCTTCGGCCAGTTGCGAATTAACTTCTGTAATTCGAACTCCGATATAAGCGCGCTGTACACGACCATACTGTAGAAGGTCGTCCACCACTTTCCGAACGATATTTACAGGAATAGCAAATGAATAACCCGCATAATATCCTGTGCCGGAAGCGATAGCAGCATTAATACCGATCAGTTCTCCATTGGTGTTCACCAAAGCTCCGCCGCTATTTCCTTTGTTGACAGCCGCATCTGTTTGAATAAATGATTCGATGGCTGAACTTCCTGCCGCAGGACCGAGAATATTGATATTTCTGGCCTTGGCACTTACAATTCCTGCGGTGACAGTGGAGGTCAGGTTAAACGGATTGCCAACGGCAAGCACCCACTCACCTACCTTCACTTTATCTGAATCTCCATAAACAAGATAAGGCAGATCAGTAGCCTCAACTTTAATCAATGCAAGATCGGTACTGGGATCCGTACCCACAATTTTAGCCTCGTATGTCCTTTTGTCATTTAAAGTCACGCTGATGTTGTCGGCACCTTCAACCACGTGGTTGTTGGTAACAATATATCCGTCATCAGAAATAATTACTCCTGAGCCTGTAGCAACAACGGCCCTTGATCCCTGGCGACCTCTCCTTTCAAAAAAATCGTGGAAATCGTAGAAGTAATCATACATACTAGGCTTGCGTTCATATTCGGTCTTTATATGTACAACAGCATGAACACTTTCATCTGCTGCATCAATGAAATTTGGTGCGTTTTGAGGGATTGGTGTATTGTATGCCGTTTGCTGAAATACTTCATCCTGGCCTGACTGAATGCTCCTGCCGGTATCCACTGCCGACTGCCTTGAACCACTTACAACTAAAATGACAAGAGTTATTAGACTTCCAAACCCCAGGTACATTAAATTCTTTCTGTTCACCTTCATATCTTTGTTTTTTTAGTTAACTACTTTTTAAGCGTTTTTGTTTATTCAAGAATTATTCCCTATTGACCCCACGTGAAGCATTACAGCCATAATCAAACACATAAATTCAACGGAATGCCTGTATTTTCTATTATTTGGACGCATGTTAATTAATGTTAAGGGTGTTTCGTGCTGGCAAAGCATGATCAAAATTGCTACATTTGCATCACGAAATGACTGATTGAAGAGCATGTAGCTTATATTTTTATGACAATTTGTCGTAGCAGTACAGATGAAGATTCCTTTTACAAAATATCACGGTGCAGGAAATGATTTTATCATCATTAACGGTTTTGAGTTTAGGGGAAATCTAAGCTCCGATATCATCCGCAGGATGTGTGATCGTCATTTCGGGATAGGAGCCGATGGATTAATAGTAATACGCCCATCTGAAGAGCACAGCTTTGAGATGAAGTATTTCAACGCTGACGGAAACGAAGGAAGCATGTGCGGTAACGGCGGACGCTGTGCTGCGCAGTTTGTACACGACAACAATCTGACGGGGAATAAAATGGCCTTTTTAGCATACGACGGGGTGCATAAGGCGGAAATCCTTGCTGAGGGCGTTCTGCTGGAGATGCTGGATATTAATGTTATCCACAAAAGGGACAATCATTTCTTTATAGATAGTGGTTCACCGCATTATGTTACTTTCGTGGATAATCTTGACCGGTATAAAGTGTATGAAGAGGGAAGAAAAATCCGTTACAGTTACCGCGAGGAAGGAACGAATGTTAATTTCATTGAAGAAAAAGGTGATGCATTTCATATCAGGACTTATGAGCGAGGGGTTGAAAACGAAACCCTGGCCTGCGGCACAGGCGTAACGGCAGCAGCTGTGGCCATAGCAGAGCGTTCATCCACAGCCTTGAACGAAATCCATCTTAAAGCAAGGGGAGGAAACCTTACGGTTTACCTTGAGAAATCTGAAAAGGGATATACGAATATCTGGTTAAAAGGACCGGCCGAAAAAGTTTTTGAGGGAGCAATAAAATTCTGAGAATGTTTACACACGGAGAAAAAGTTAGCTTGAGAGCCCCGGAGCCCAGCGATTTGGAAAGGCTCTATGAGTGGGAAAATGATACGAGCTTATGGCATATCAGCGACACTATTATGCCGTTTTCCAAATTCATTCTCTCTGAATTTATCGACAATGCATCGAAAGACATTTTTGAGATGAAGCAAGCCCGCTTTATCATTGTGGATAAACAAACCAAGGCAGCTGCCGGTGCTATCGACTTGTTTGAATACGATCCGCTGCACCGAAGAGCGGCGGTTGGTGTTTTAATTCACGAAAGTTTTAGAAATAAAGGATTTGCCTCTGAGGCTCTGAAACTTTTAACCAGGTATGCGTTTAACACCCTCTTTTTGCATCAGCTCTACTGCGATATTCCGGAATCAAATAAAAACAGTATTGAGTTGTTTTTGTCAGCCGGTTTTGAGCGGACAGGAATAAAAAAGCATTGGATAAAACGAGAACATGGTTATGAGTCCACCGTGTTTCTGCAAAAATTAAATCAATAAACACCATAAATATAAAATGAGTTACTATCATTCCAAATTTTCTACAGGCCCCACCCGGCCGAAGAAAGGTAAATCATCAACCTATAAGTTCATAAGGTTCTTACTTATTCTGATCATCCTGATAGTTCTGGGGGGTGGTTATTTTGTGTATAATGCCATGTTTACTCCAAACACCTGGACACCGGACAATGAAGACGTAAGCATTTTCATTGATAAAGGATCTACGTACAATGAGGTGAAGAAAGACCTTTATTCTAAAGGGTTGATCGTAAACAGAAACACCTTTGAATGGCTTGCAGCCCGCAAAGACTATGATGAGCATATCAAAGAAGGGCATTACCTTGTAAAAAGCGATATGACCAACAATGAACTCATCAACATCCTCAAGGCCGGACTGCAAACTCCGGTAGATGTGATTTTTAATAATATCAGGGTATTGCCCCAGTTGGCGCACCGGGTTTCAGAGCAGCTTAGCTTTGATTCTACAGCCCTGATGAGCCTCTTTAGAGATACCACATACCTCAAACAATACGATTTCACTCCAAAAACGGTGAAAAGCATGTTTATCCCCAATACCTATGAGTTTTACTGGACAGCCAGTGCTGAGGACTTTTTTGAGCGCATGCATACAGAGTATGACAAATTCTGGACAGAGGAGAAGTTAAAAAAGGCTCAAGAAATTGAATTAACACCTTTGCAGGTAAGTACACTTGCATCCATTATCGAAAAGGAAACCAGTAAAAACGATGAAAAGGCACGGATTGCCGGCGTTTATATGAACCGCCTGGAAAGGGGTTGGCGCCTTCAGGCTGATCCCACACTGATTTATGCCATTGGTGATTTCTCAATAAAGAGGGTTCTGAACAGACATAAGCGAGTTGATTCACCGTACAACACATACCTTTATCGTGGCCTGCCACCCGGGGCAATCTGCCTCCCGTCCATTTCATCAATCAATGCAGTGCTGGATTATGAAAATCATGAGTACATGTATTTCTGCGCGAAAGCCGACTTTTCAGGATACCATGCCTTTGCCCGCACAAATGCCCAGCACCAGAAAAATGCACGCGAATATCAAAGAGCATTAAACGAAAGAAAAATTTACGAATAAGATGAGGAAAGCTTTTAAAGCATACGATATCAGAGGAGTATATAATAAAGATTTTAACAAGGAAGATGTTTACAAAATTGGTTTTTTCCTTCCCGGATTGCTGAATGCCAAAAATGTACTTGTTGGGCGTGATGTGAGAACAAGCTCGGATGAGATTTTTGAAGCTTTGAGCCAGGGAATTACAGACGCCGGAGCAGATGTCAGCGATGCAGGCCTTTGCACTACGCCTATGGTTTACTGGGGCACCGCCAAATATGATTTCGATGCCAGTGTTCAGATTACTGCTTCACATAACCCCAGGGAATACAACGGCCTGAAGGTTTCAAAAACAGATGCCCTGCCCGAAGGGTTCGACTCAGGACTAAAGCAACTCCTCAGCCTGGCTGAAAACGAGCAAGTCAAGCCGGCGGCCATCAATGGAAAAGTAAAGCGCTTCGATTTCCGCAATGAGTATATAGCATTTCAAAAAAGCTTCCGGAAAAGTCATGATAATTTAAAAGTAATTGCTGATTGCTCAAACGGTATGGCAGGGCTAATCATTAAGAAAATTTCCGGAAAAAATGTAACATACCTAAATTTTACTCCCGATGGCACTTTCCCGAACCATGAACCCAACCCGTTGGAGGAAGCCAATGCGGCCATGCTAAAGGAAGCTGTTGCCAACCAGAAAGCCGATGTGGGTGTGATGTTTGACGGCGATGCCGACCGTGCCACTTTCGTGGATGAAAAAGGTCGCTTTGTGTCTCCGGACCTTATCATCGCTTTGCTGGGCAATCATTTTCTAAAAGGAAAAGAACCAGGCCAACGCGTGCTGCAAGATATCAGAACATCGAAGGCCGTGGGGGAATACCTCGCGAAGTTTGGTGCCGAAATGCATACCTGGCGTGTAGGCAGGGCTTACGCCGCGCTCAAACTGCGTGAAATTGACGGGATTTTCGGAGGTGAGCTTGCCGGGCACTACTACTTCAGGGATTTTTATTACTCAGACAGCGCCATGTTGGCGTTTACGCTGGTCCTTAATATCTTGTCTGATTTTAAAAAGCAAGGGGTTGCCTTTTCCGACATTCTGGATGAGATCTCTTCCTACGCCAACTCAGGAGAAATCAATTTCACCATTGAGAACAAAGCGCAGGCTATGGAAGCGGTAAAAAACCATTTCCTGGAAAAGGAAAAGCCAGAGCAGTACTTTGATTTTGATGGCTACAGGCTGGAGTATAAAGACTGGTGGTTTAATATCCGGCCCAGTAATACCGAGCCTTACCTGCGTTTTCTGGCAGAAGCCAAAAGCGGGGAGCTGCTGGAAGAAAAAGTATCCGAGGTGAAATCGATACTGCAACCGTTTTCATCTTAATTCCGCGTTAATTCTTCTTAGTAATTCACGGATGAGCCTTTTGTTCGGTTAAGGTTGGCTACCTTTGTGCCCTTCATGAAGGAACAACACGCAAGATTGGGCACTGAAGGTATTAGCAAACTGCTGTTCAGGTTATCAACGCCGGCCATGACAGCTATGTTTGCTACGGCACTTTACAACATCACCGACACTATCTTCATCGGAAGAGGTATCGGCTCGATGGGGATTGCTGCTGTTGCTATTGTTTTGCCCATTGTCGGCATCATTAACTCCTTCGCTCATATGGTGGGAATCGGTTCGGCCTCCCTCCTCTCCCGCTCACTCGGAGCCAAGCGCTTCGATAAAGTGAACAGCATAGTTGGTAATTCTTTTGTGCTCATCATCCTTATCAGTGTCTTTTTTGCCAGCCTGGGCTTAATCTTCAACGAGGAAGTTTTACGGCTGTTTGGAGCTACCGACAAGATTGTACCGGTGGCCAAGCCATACAGTCAACTGATTTTTATTTCGCTGATGTGGTTTCCGTTTTGTGTGTCGTCGAACAACCTGCTACGCGCCGAAGGCAATGCCCGTGAAGCCATGAATGCCCTTCTTTTGGGGATGGTGGTGAATACCGTGCTTGATTATATTTTTATTTTCCCTTTGCAGATGGGAATGACAGGAGCAGGTCTGGCCACAGCCATCGGAAAGCTGGCCAACCTGTTGTATATCGTGTACTATTTCCAGTCGAAAAAAACCATCATCAGGGTCAAGGCTGAAAACCTCCGGCTCAAGAAAGATATCGTAAAAGAAACCACCGGCGTGGGCCTCTCGGGGCTGGGTATGCGCTCTTCGGGAAGTATTGCTGTTATTACGCTGAACCACATGTTGGGGAACCTTGGCGGCGAAATAGCTATTGCTGCATTTGCTATTATTTACCGGGTGTCTTTGTTTATCGTTATGCCGCTTTTCGGACTCAACCAGGGCATGCAGCCCATTGTAGGCTATAATTTCGGAGCGAAACAATTCGATCGGGTAAACAAGACTATCAGGCTCGGTATGATCTACTCTGTGCTGTTTGGGGTTTTTATTGTAGGACTGGCAGAACTGTTTCCGAGAGAAATCTTCTCCATCTTCTCCAAAGACCAGGAGTTGATTGATTACGGCACACCGGCATTCCGGATTGTTGTCTCAATGATGTGGGTCATGGGAATCCATATCAGCGCTACCGGAATCCACCAGGCACTCGGAAAGAAAAACTCTTCTTTCTGGCTCAGCATTATGCGATGGGTGCTTTTAATCATTCCACTTGTATTGATTCTTCCTCCTTTTATGGAAAATGCCGTGCAGGGCGTTTGGCTGGCATTTCCACTGGGCGATTTGCTGTCAGCTACCATCGCCGTAATCATCCTGCAAAAGACATTACTAAGACATGGAATCATTAGAAATTCATTGCTGGCAAAATCGAAACAAAGCGCTAATTTTGTGACTAAAAAGTAATCTTTTGAAGAAAATCCTGTTTATAAGCATTTTGGCCGTTTCAGCTTTAAGCCTTTGTGGGCAGGATTCGACTATTCACTACCAGAAAAGAAAAAAAATACTTACTTACGGAGCTACAGCGGCCTACGCCGGAAGCATGACCCTTCTTTACCAGGCCTGGTACAAGAACTACGATCAAAGCCGCTTTCACTTTTACAACGACAACGACAACTGGATGCTGGCCGACAAGCTGGGCCATACATTTACCAGCTACCAAATCAGCCGGCTGGGACATGGTGCATCGAAATGGGCCGGATATCCGGAGAACACTTCTGTATGGATAGGTGGTGCCACAGGTTTTGTTTTCCAAACAGTTATAGAGGTTTTAGACGGCTTTTCAGCCGAATGGGGCGCCAGTCCGGGAGATTTGGCCGCCAACACCCTGGGCTCAGCGCTATTTATCTCGCAACAAAAGCTTTGGCACGAGCAACGTTTCACGCTTAAACTATCCTACCATCCTACAAAATATAACAATTATCGTCCGGATTTGCTTGGAAGTAACGAAATCGAAAGTATCCTGAAAGACTACAACGGTCATACGATTTGGTTGTCGGGAAACCTGAATGATTTTTTCAATAAAAAAGAAATTCCTGACTGGCTGAATATTGCGGTAGGCTATAACGCTTATGGCATGACAGGAGCCGCCCGCAATAGTTTAAGCTATAATGGCAATCCAATTCCTGAATTTGACAGAACCAGAAGGTTTTTGCTTTCGCCTGATATCGACTGGACAAAAATTGAAAGCGATTCGCAATTTTTAAGTTGGTTGCTTAAAGGCCTTAGCTTTATCAAAACACCTGCCCCTGCCCTCGAATGGAATCAACGAAACGGATTAAAAGTGCATCTTGTATATTTTTAATATGGAGTATGGATTAATGTCCTACGAAATATGAAATCAACAGGGTTAATCTATTTTTCCATCCTCTGCTGGCAATAAAGCCTTACATTATTCCATATTGATGAAATCTCTACCACATCTTTGTGTAAAAGGTTTAACCCTTCAACAATCTCTTCAAGGTTAAAAGGGTATTCATGCACAACAGCATTTCGCGTTTCTCTCAGTTTCAGCCAATCTTCTGAACTATCAATAACACCGATTTTTTCCAGAAGTGCCAGTTTATCAATAAATGGTTGATTTGTATTCTCTCCCAAAAACTGTAATAAAGAAGGAAATAATCTTTGCCCCATCGAATCCTGAAGCTTTGAAAACCTGAATATTAGCTGATCCATAAAACTAAGCTGATCGGCTTCCAAATTATTATAACTCATCAAATTCAAAGGAAAATATATATCAATCCGAGAGAAAGCATGCATCATTCTTTGATGATGAATATCGCAAAGTTGCAGAGACTCGTTAAGCTTATCAGAATAAATATTCATGGCTTTATTGTAATATTACGGCAAGTTTCTTTTAAACCTTGCTTTTGCATTTGTTATAATTCTACTGATTCATTCAAAATTGAAGCGTAAAACGAATGTTTTCTTTTAGTAGATTTCTTGTCAAACACCAAATCGATTTTCCTGTTTCCGATATTTTTTTTTAATTCTGCCAAAAACTGGATTTTCAATTCAAGATTCATAGAGGTATCTTTTGCGTTTCTTAGAAACAAATCCACATCTCCGCCCTTTTTATCATCATATACTCGCGAGCCGAAAAGATAGATACGCGTCTCCGAACCAAAATATTTTTTGGCCAGCTTCTTTATTGTATCCCTTTCAAATGAAGTTAAGCGCATCTAACTTGTTTTTACAAAGATATTAAAACCAAATCTAATTATGAAGAAACACAATAAATTAAGTAAATTGAAAAATTATGAATTTTATAAGCATTGATAGTTTATTTCAGGACTATTCTGCAGCAGCATTTATCTTTGAGCAACAAAGTAACCACTCTCAAAAACCAGATTCTTATTTTTGCGTTATATCTGTGATTTTAAACCAGGATTATGAAGAAAATCGGATGGATCAGCCTTTTAATATTTTGGATTGCCATGCCATTGGCGCAATCCCAAAATAAGTTCGAAAAAGAAGAGCGCATCAACGTCAACGAAGTTCCTGATAAAGCAAAGTCTTTTTTTGCTGAACTGAAACTTGAAAACAAGGCCAAATGGTACAGGGAATTCAGCGAGGATGGCATTTCTTTTGAGACAAAGACAAAGCTGCATAAAACGCTATACAGCATTGAGTTCGACTCAGCAGGGAACCTCAAAGATGTGGAATATATCATTGATTTCAATCATTTGAATAAGAACACCAAGAGAAATCTGGAGAATCAACTCGACAGTCTTTACAAAAAATACCGCATCATTAAAACGCAACGGCAATATACCGGTAAGCCGGAAGTGCTGGCGCAATTAATTAATTCGCAGAAAAGCAATGAACCTTACACGGTTAAATATGAGATTGTTTTTTCGGGTAAAAAGGAGTCGTATCGGAAAAAGTATGAATTAACCGCTGACAGCACAGGAAAAATCATAAGCATTGGCCGGGTTATACCGCCTGAGATGAACAACCTAATTTACTAGACATGAGAAAAACCTTCCTATTCATATTTCTTTTCAGTATTCTTTCAGGGATACTGAAAGGACAGGATTACAATACGGGTGTGATGCCAAAAATAAACATCAACAAAAAGGTTTCGGATGTATGGAAAATCAACCTGAAACTCGAAAACCAGCTTACATTGTCAAAAAGTTCTTCAGGTTTTTTTTCTGAGATGGATGCCGGCTTTAAACGCACCGATGCACAAGTGCTTGCCACCAGGAAGCTTAACTATAAGTCCAACCTGACAGGAGGTTACATGCTTCGGATGGATGAAAAGAAGCCCGCACATCGCCTATCTTTGTTTTACTCTGCTGCCAGAAAACTCAGGACGCTTTCTTTAAGTCATCGATTTGGAGTTGAAAATACGTTCAAAACGGGTGACAACAGTGAAATCAGGTTAAGGTATCGGCTGTCCACTGCGATTCCGTTAAACGGAACCAGCATCGACGCCAACGAAAGTTATGTTAAGCTGAGTAACGAATATGTGGGAACGGACGAAGGAGGGAATCGTGCATTAGAAGTAAGAGCACTTGCAGCGCTGGGACATGAAATCGGAAGTAGTCAGAAAGCAGAACTGGGCCTGGACTACCGCAGGTCAGAAATCGGAACAAGTGCAAATGTGCAGACTTTGTGGGTTTATGTGGGGTGGTACTATAAGTTTTGAATGGTAAATAAAGATTTTGAACCTAATTTCTTAAACTGCCGCATTAAATTACTGTGCATGAGCGTCTAGATTCATTTATCTCACGTATAATTTACCGGAATCTACTAGGCAGTTTGCTTGGATTATTTTATAGAAATAAACACCTGTTCGGAGATTGTGGTTTATTTCAACTGTATTTCGTTTAATATTTACTGACTCCTTCAAACGACCCGATAAGTCATAAATATAGAGGTAAACATCCCGGCCATTTATTAAACCAGCTGATTCCACAGTAAAAGAATCCGTTGAAGGATTAGGATAAATACGAATTTCATTAGATGAATAAACAGCTGAAGGCGCTTCAGTACTAAGAATATTTAAAGGTTCTCCCCATTCATTCTCTCCCTTTTTGTAATACACTAAACTATTGGCAACCTCTGTATAAAAAACCCAACAGCTAAAATAGGGCCCACCCAAACCTCTTCTATAGGTTCCTTCTTCAAGCCCCAGCGCATAACTGCAACCATCATTTGCCGGAGAACTAAAACAAGAAGAATTTCCTTTTAAATAAACATCTGCAGGTAAAACTTTTATTCCTGAGCTTGGCATTCTGTTAAAGGTTGCTTCATCCCACCCGGAATTTGATTCAACTATAAATGCTTGATGTGGAAAATTATCTATCTTCTCGTTCGGGCTATAGCGTTGTTCAACTGTGTCAAGAGTAGTATATTCTGTAGTATCAAGCCCTTCCTCAGTGGAGACTACTGACCTGGTCCATCTAATTCTTTCAGCTTGATATATCAGAGTGTCATCTACTTGGCTTCTTTCAAGATATTTTATGATTGTGTTTTGATAATGATTGTTAATCTCAATAAAACCTGCTTCGTAATAATAAGAAGTGTGTAATTCATCACCAGCCTGAAAGTCAAAAATATCAGGACTTGTCAGATTAAGCCTGCCAATTTCAGGATTACTCATTCCAACAATCACAAATTCCTCTTCAGCTGAAGGGTATAATTCATGTTCGATATCAGGAAAACTAACAAAAGGAGGTGTCTTTATTAATCCGTAATTTTCAGAAACTTTCAATTCTTTATTATTTACAGGACTACTCACCTGATTCCCATCCTCATCATATGCCTGAAACTTTATTGTTTTTACAATATCTGTCAAACCCATAATATCTTCTTCCTCGATAGAAACCACTTGGGCTCTAATTGTAGTGGGGGTAAACAATTCTCCGGAAGAATAGCATTCCCATTCATCTCCTTCGTTAAGTGTCTGAATGCTTATTATTTTTATAGGTTGCTGATCCAGGTTGTAGAAATAAACATCGCCATTCTCTTTTATCTTAATAGGATCACCCAACCAAAATGGATAACCGGGATTAAAGCAATTGTTTTCGCCTGCAAAAAAATCGTATCCTTGGTATAAGGTGTCTTTATTAAGTGGAGTCTCCGGGATTACATCTTCAAATTTCAACACGAGTGCTTCATTACTACTCTGGTAAAGTCGCTCCATTTGTGGATGAAACAAATTAAAGTTTTGAGAAAAAGAATACAAGCTGGTAAATAAAAGGAGAAGAACTACTAACTTTTTCATAACGTTGATATTAAGTACTATTATTTATGACAATTCATTAACAATTCACCCCTATTAAGTAGTGTTTTAATCAAAAAAGCACCAAGAATTATTTTCGGAAACCCACAGTCAAAAAATAAATGATTCCCCCATACTTAATCAGTAATTTACCGTATTTGAGTATGTTAGGGTGGCAGTATTTTAGCAGCGTATTTATTACAAGCACAATCGTCATATGAGTTCACCCGGGGCCGACAATGTTTTAGTTTATTTATTGCGGATTATTGCCCCGGGTTTTTTAATTTTGCGCTCATTAGGCACTTTCTACCATGAAAAATGTTATTCTGATATGCGGTTTGCTTCTGCTTGTTTTCATCCCCGGGAAATCCCGTGCACAGTATGAGAAGTATAAAGCACTGTATATTTACAATTTTACAAAAAGAATAGATTGGCCTGACGAGCAAAAAAAGGGAGATTTTGTTATGGGCGTCTTAGGTAGAGGGTCTATCGTAAAACACCTAAAAGACTTCACGGAAAACAGAAAAGTAATTAACCAGGACATCGCTGTTAAGCAATTTGATGACTTGAAACAATTAGATACGTGCCACCTTTTGTTTATCACCGCCAAGCACAAAGATAAAATCCCGCTCATTGTTAACCATTATGCCGACACACCGTTGCTTATTGTCAGTGAAGTGCCCGGCTCAGATGCCTGCATTAATTTCAGGGAAACCGAAAAAGCATTACAATTTGAAATCAACGCCACACGTATTCGAAATAAAAACCTAAAAGTATCTCAATCACTTATCAATCTTGGAATAGAAACGAACAATGGGACATAAATACATCGTCATATTATTGCTATTGGTTTTTGCTCTGACCGGTGAGTCGTTGGCTCAGCAGCCCGACAGTACTGCTGTTAAGGATTTTACACAGGAAGAGATTCAGCAGCTTACGCGCGATCAGCTGCTTGATCTGTCGTTGGAAGAACTAATGACACTGGTAAAAAAGCTAAAGCTTTCATCTATCGAAGAGCTTTATCAAATGGTGCTGAACCCTGTGGTGAAGAGCGCGTCAAAAAAAGAAGAGCAGTCGTTTAAATCACCTTTGTCGGTATCCGTAATCACCAAAGAAGAGATTAAGCAGTCTGGAGCCTTGAACATTCCTGAGGCTTTGCGGCTTTCGCCGGAATTAATTGTCAGGCAAAAAACCAACGGGAATTATGATGTGCACATCCGTGGGAATGACAATGTTCCACCGGGCGAATACCTTTTCGACTCAGAAAACACCATTTCACTGGTGATGATCGACGGAAGACCGGTTTACAACCATTTCCAGGGGGGTACATTCTGGGAGGCGCTTCCGATCTCTGTGGACGACATCCAAAAAATTGAGGTGGTGGCAGGTCCCGCCACAGCGCTTTACGGACCAAACGCCGTTACCGGAGTAATTAACATCCTTACATCCAGACCACAGTCTGATGACTTTCGTGTGCACAGCGATTTCCAGTACGGGAATGCAAACTCCCAAAAAGCGTACCTCAGTCTTGAAAAAGGATATGAGCGGTTTTCAACCAGACTATCAGCAAACTACCAGCATCGTGATCGCTTTCAGGATGACTACCTGAATTTTATCGATTATGAATATTATCCATCCGATTCACTGTCCTCAATTATCAATAATGCGAACGATCGTTACCCGGAACCAATGTTAGCGCTCGATAATCAAGGCATTAACCTGAATACCCGCTACGACAACAACAAAAACCTGATGTTGGGCCTTTCTTTGGGAGCTCAAAAGTCAAGTATTCAAACTATTTATCTTGATATCAATAACCTCTCGCTTTCGCGAAGAGAATCGGAAATGCAGTACTTCAACTTTAAAGGAAAATGGCACGGACTGAAAGCCACCGTGTCTTACGACCGGGGTAAGCAGGACAATGCCTTAGGTTTCTATGGCTATAAATACGATATTGGCAACCTGAACTCTGTGCTGGAATATGATCTCGACCTGGGCATATTCAGCCTTTCACCGGGAATCAGTTACACTGAATCTGTTTTTGACGATACTCCGTACCTTAACCAATCAGGAGATAAGTCAGGACTTTTCAATCAGCGTGTAACACTCTCCAATACCGCATATTTTATCCGCTCAGAGTTGAATCCTACCGAAAAAATCAGGTTTATTGCAGCCTTAAGACTCGACGATTATAACCTTCCGGAAAAGAATTACTGGACGTACCAGTTTGTGAGTTCTTATATGGTGGATGAAAAATCGCACTTGAGAATGGTCTATTCACGCGCCAACCGCGGTCCATTTATGTATGATTACCATGTGGACCACCGTTCAGAATATATTAATAATGATGGTTATACAGAAGTGGAACGTTTTATTCCTAATGTGGATTTGAACCTGGTGGTAATGGACATGCTGGAATTTGGATTCCGTCACCGCCTGCGCGAGAATATCATGACTGATTTTTCATTCTGGTACCAGAAAGCACATGACTTTTCGAACAACGTTACTACCGTCGATACACTTGGACAGTCGATTAACTACTTGTCCACTATCAAAAACAGCGATTTAATATCGAGGCAGCTGGGAGCCACAATCCGGTTCAATTATGTGATGAGTAAGAAATTTAGTCTTAAGTTTTTCGCTACTGGTCAGGTTACCGTTCTTGAGAACCTGAACCTTGATTATGCCTTAGGCTCTGGTGAAAACCAAAGTGTGGTCACTATCAATTCTGATTTTATTCATAAATCTACACCCGGAATGTATGGTGGGCTGATAATGAATTACTCGCCCGCAGAGCGATGGAATATCAACACGAATTTCTACAAATACGGAAAGCAGTATTTCTTTAGTATTGATGGAATTACCGAAATAAAATCTAAAACCATCATGAATCTGAAAACCTCTTACAGGTTTTATAAGAACAATCATATTTATTTTAATGCCAGAAACTTTTTGGATAACTCCTCATACGAGTTTCCCTTTGCTGACAAAGCACGTGGCTTGTATATGATCGGCCTGAACTTAAATTTCTGATAAATGATATTCCGAAACTTCAACATATATAAAAAGCTTACGCTTGGTTTCGGTATCACCACTCTTGCCATCATTGCCGGAAGTATATTTAATTACTACATTCTTGAACGGAATATCCGCATTGTTAAAAACATTGCAAACGTCCACGCTCCCTCGGGGCAAGCCGTTAATGACTTGTATGCAGAGGTTTCAAACTCAAAAATGCTCATAAAAAACTGGGTTTTTATTGAAGTAAAAAGCAATACCCCCAACAAGCAACAACTTGTCAATTTTCATGAAAAACGTTACCCAAAGATTCGAAACACGCTTTATTATCTGGCTGACTCATGGGAACGGGAAGAGCAAAAGCTCCTCAACAGCATTATCTATCTGATTGAAGATAGTCTCATTCCTCAGCATCGTTTTATCATGGAAAAGCTCGATAGCTTTGAGTCGTATGACAATCCGATGATTTTGTTTGAAACAATGTCGATGGTAGAGCAGGAAGATGATCCTGTGATGGATCTATCGAACAAAATTCTTAATGACCTGGATGAGCTGAACAGCACCATCAGCAATGAATATGACCAGGCCAAAAACAAGATGGAAGCCTCAAACGAACGATTCAGAAATGCTATCCTGATTATCGGGTTATTGTTGATGATGATTAGCATCGGTACAGGGCTTTTCCTTTCATATCAGATTATAAAACCCATCAGGAAACTCCAGGCGGCGGCACAGCAAATAGGTCGGGGCAATCTGGATGTAAAAGTTTCCCTTAACAGTCGCGACGAGTTGCAGGCACTTGGCGACAACTTTGACATTATGGCCGAAAACCTCCGGCATAGCCGCAAGAGACTGCAGCGGGCCAATGAAAAGCTAAAGCAATCGCAGCAGAACCTGGAGAAGTCTAACGCAACAAAGGATAAGTTTTTTTCCATCATAGCGCATGACTTAAGAGCTCCGTTCAGTGCTTTTGTCTCAGTTTCTGATGTGCTGGCCAACTCACAAAATGCTTTAAGTCCGGAAAGAAGACAATCTTTTGCACGGAATATACATCAGTCGGCCACCCACCTCAACAGCCTGATAGAAAATCTATTGCAATGGTCCAGAACCCAAACCGACCGACTGGATTTTGAACCTGAAGAAATTGACCTGAACCTGCTACTCGAAGAAATTATTCCGGTCAGCCAAACGCAGGCGCAAAACAAAAAAATCCAGATTAAAAAAATATCAAACAATCCTGTAATAGCTGAGTGTGATAAAAACCTTATTTCAGCTGTAGTCAGAAACCTGGTTTCCAATGCCATCAAGTATTCTAAAGAAAATTCTAAGGTAGAAATTGAAGCTCATGAACTGAATGATGGCTTTGTGGAAGTGTCGGTTAAAGATTACGGAATCGGGATTTCAGAACAAGACATTGAAAAGCTTTTCAGAATTGATATTAATACCAAATATATCGGTGAATCTACCGAAAAAGGCACG
>JASMTJ010000578.1:0-1745 GCA_041694335.1 Bacteroidales bacterium | reverse complement strand
TTTGACCCAGGAAATTGCAGAGCTTGAAGCCAGTGTTCTCAACATCGATCAGGAGACAGAGCGCCTGGTAGCAGAGCAGGAGATGGTACAGGCAGAAGTCAGAAAAAGTCTGCGACTGCTGGATGTCCTGAACGAGCGAGTTGCCGTCTACGACCAGCTTCAGAAGAAAGGAACTGGCTCACGGATGGAGTTCCTGGAAGTGAAACAGGAACAGATTGAAGTTGAGCAGAACGTTTCCGTACAGCGTGCCAAGGCTAATCAGTTGAAGGCCAGTATCTCTGCGAACCGTTCCCGGCGCGCAATGATGATCTCCGAGCGGTTCAAGAACACCCTGACAGAGCTGCAGGACCTGACGGTTCAGGAGGCAAGTTTGAGAGAAGAGCTGCTCAAGGCACGACAGCGAAGCAGCCAATATGTGCTGAAAGCGCCGATTGACGGCACGGTTCAGGAGTTGGTGGTGACCACCATCGGAGGCGTTGTGACACCCGCGCAGGAACTGATGAAGGTTGTGCCAGAAGGAAGCAGCGTAGAGGTCGAGGCCCGGTTTTTGAACAAGGATATCGGGTTTATTCACCCCGGCCAGTCCGCAGAGATCAAGGTGGATACTTTCAATTTTACTAAGTACGGGGTTATCGACGCTGAGCTCTATGACCTGTCCAACGATGCCATTCAGGATGAAAAGTTGGGGCTGGTTTATAAAGCTCGGCTGAAACCGGAAGAATCGTCGCTCTCGATTAATGGAAAATCCATCCAGCTGTCGCCGGGCATGACGGTGACAGCTGAGGTAAAGACCGGACAGCGGCGGGTTATTGAGTTCTTCTTGTCGCCTTTGCTTCGTTACAAGCAGGAAAGTTTGGGTGAGAGATAAGAATAAATAATCATTTATAATAGGTGCGATTTTTTCATAAATAGACAAGCTCAAATTGGTGCTAAAATGAGAAGATACTTTACTTTTCTTTATTTTGGGATAATGGTTATTTTGTTAATTTTTCATGGCGGCCAAGAAAGCGAATTTACCTATTCTGAGTGGAAAACAATTGTTGTTAATGGTAAGAGCAGGTCACCTCAGGGTTCGTTTTCTATCGGTGACGGGGGGCGCGATTTAAATATTGCTATCCCGAATAAAGCTGCGAGAAGCTTTTGGTACCGAGTAAAAGATTTTAATGAAGTTTCGGTTCGGTTGGTGAACGAGACCAGTATTGCGGCGCTAAAGTTTAGAGGCGAAATTGTTTATAGCATTGAAGAATATGAGGCTGCAGTAAAAAGAACGAAATCTACAATTGAAGATAAAATGTTGATTGTCTCATTAGTATATATTCTTTTAATAGCATTTTTTACTTTTAAGGAAAGGAGATAAGGATGTCAGTTGTAACCACCGCAGATATTATCGTAAAAAACATCAAGCTCGGAACATTCGACTTCAAGGTTGTAAATGGATTATACGATGAATCAAGTGTGCAAATGCTGGCTGACTACGCTGATGTTGCAACCGGACTAGCCAATGGCCTTACAGGAACAAGTTTCGCAAAATCTAGTGTAATCTCAAGCTTCGCCTCTTCAGCAGTCGAGGCCTACAAACTATACCAGATAAAGGAACCGTCTGAAGATCCGCTCTACGATACGAAGGTGAACAGTTTTATTGCCAGTTCGCTTTCCCTTTTAACTACTGGTTACGAATTGCTTAGTAAGGTTCCGGCGCCGCAGGCAAGTGCGATCGGAGTGGTTTTAGGCGGTATTGGAGCAAT
>JASMTJ010000577.1:0-24254 GCA_041694335.1 Bacteroidales bacterium | reverse complement strand
AGAACCGGCATATTTAGATACAGATGATCATGAGAAATGGATTGCTGTAGTTGAGAATAACCAACAGCAAAGGATTGATTTTTATGCTATTGATCATTGTGTAAGCTTACCTCCAAAAGAAAATGGGAAAGAACGTAAAAGATGCGACTGTTTGCTTTATTCAGAAAATAATGTCTTGATTTTTGTGGAGCTGAAGACAAGAAAAGTCCGTGGAAAAGTATGGGTAAAGGATGGAATCGAACAATTGATATCAACCATAGAAGTTTTCTGGCAAAATTATAACAAAAAGGATTTTTCTGAAGCAAAAGCTTTCGTATGCAATAAACTTAGGCCTAAAGTAAATCAAGGTCATGCTACTCGAATACAAGGTTTTAAAGATCAAACCGGCATGCGTTTATATACACATGGAAAGATTGTTTTCTAATACCTTTTAGCTCATCCAGGAAATTAAGATTGTTGCGAATTTTCTTAATAAAAGGGTAACAGAAATGCTATAATTAGCAACTAACTCAACCTAATTCCATAAACATTTTAACATAACCTTTGTTACTGCTACTGCGAAAAGCGAAAACAATAGAATTTTTATAAAACATCACTTAAGCAAAAAACTATGGCTAAATTTGAAATAGTGATGCCCAAAATGGGCGAAAGCGTAATTGAAGCAACCATCACCAAATGGTTAGTTAAAGAAGGAGATACTGTTGAAGAAGACGATTCATTGGCAGAAATTGCCACCGACAAAGTAGACTCTGAGATCCCATCGCCCGTTGAAGGTACCGTAAAAGAATTAAAATACAGCGAAGGAGATACCATTGCTGTTGGTGAAATCATCGCCATTCTTGATATGGAGGGCGAAGAAGGTGAAGAAGACGAAGGTGACTCTGAACAGGAATCGACAGAGGAAAAACCTGACGACACCAAAGCGTCTGACAAAGAAGAAAAAGCTGCATCTCCTGAAAAAGCAGAAGTACCAACGAGTGAAACAGATATCAGTAATTACAGCACAAAAGATTTTGATAGCCTCGAAGGCTTTTACTCCCCATTGGTACGCAGCATTGCCAAAGAAGAAAATATAAGCGTGGAAGAGCTTGAATCGATAAAAGGCAGTGGCAAAGAAGGCCGTGTAACCAAGAAAGATATTCTTGCCTACCTTGAAGATCGCGGTAAAGCACCAAAAGAAGCTCCTGCCAAGGAACAACCTCAGGCTAAAGCAGAGCAAAAGCAGGCCACCCCTGCACCTGCTGCAGCCCAGGCACCTAAAGTACAATCATGGGAAGGCGACAACATCGTGGAAATGGATCGTATGCGCAAGATGATTGCCGACCACATGGTGAGCTCCAAGCAGATTTCGCCACACGTAACGATGTTTATTGAAGTGGATATGACCAATGTAGTGAACTGGAGAAACCGAGTGAAAAACGAGTTCCAGAAACGCGAAGGCGAAAAAATCACTTTTACGCCCATCTTTATGGAAGCCGCCGCCAAGACGCTCAAAGAATTCCCTCGCGTCAACGCTGCCGTAGATGGCTACAACATGATAGAGCGCAAAAAAGTCAATATCGGAATGGCCACAGCCTTACCTGATGGTAACCTGATTGTTCCGGTAATTCATGATGCCGATCAGAAAAACCTTCTCGGACTGGCTAAGAGCGTTAACGACCTGGCCAACCGTGCGAGAAACAAAAAGCTGAAGCCGGAAGAGACATCTGGAGGAACATTCTCACTGACCAACTTCGGAACATTTAACAACACCACCGGAACACCGATTATCAATCAGCCCCAGGTAGCTATTCTGGGTGTTGGTGCAATCAAAAAGAAACCGGTTGTGATTGAAACCGAACACGGTGATGTGATTGGTATTCGTCACATGATGACTATGTCGATGGCATTTGACCACCGTATTGTTGACGGTGCGATGGGCGGACAATTCCTCGACAGAGTGAAATATCACCTCGAGAATTTTGATACCGGTAGAACCGTTTAAACGAAAACATAAATCATAGTAAAGCTTTGCAGTCCGTTTTTCATACCTTTGCGGATTGCAAAGCTTTTTTAATATATAATAAATTATGGACCTGAATCTTAGCAAGCCAATCGCCTTTTTCGACCTGGAAACCACCGGAACCAATGTTGGAACCGACCGCATCGTGGAAATCTCTGTCCTGAAGGTGTTGCCCGACAATACAGAAGAAAAGTACACGAAAAGAGTCAACCCCACCATTCCCATTTCGGAAGAAGCCACCAAAGTCCATGGCATTTCGAATGCTGATGTGGCTAATGCTCCAACTTTTGCAGATATAGCACCAGAGCTCAATAACTTCTTAAAAGGATGTGACCTTGCCGGATATAATTTACTGAAATTTGATGTGCCATTGCTTGTGGAAGAATTCCTGCGTGTAGATATCGATTTTGATATGAAAAACCGCCGGATTATCGATGTGCAGAACATTTTCCATAAAATGGAACAGCGCACGCTTCATGCGGCTTACCGCTTTTACTGCGATAAGGATTTAACAGATGCGCACAGTGCAGAAGCGGATACTATTGCCACCTATGAAGTATTGAAGGCGCAGCTTTCCAAATATGAAAACACACCTTTTGTTGATAAAGAAGGAGCAGAATCTTATCCCGTAAAAAACGATGTGGATGAGCTGAGTAAGTTCTCCCATTATCACCGCAACGCCGACCTGGTAGGCCAGATAATTTATGATCAAGAAGACAAGGAAGTTTTCAACTTTGGCAAATACAAGGGCAAACGCGTGGAAGATGTATTCGCACAAAACCCCGGATATTACGAGTGGATGATGAATGCCGACTTTCCGCGTTCGACCAAAAAGCTTATCACCAGCATAAAATTAAGAGGATTTAACAAAGGTGAGTCGATGATGCGCTAGACATTCCGCTGATGGTGTTGTATATTTGATGAGTAACGTCTGAAAAAATACAATACTTATGATTACGAAGACAAAATTTCATAACACAGAACTGGAAGTAATTCAAGGTGACATTGCTAATCAGACTGACTTAGAGTCTGTAGTAAATGCAGCCAATGCACAGCTAAAAACCGGAGGCGGTGTGGCCGGCGCCATCCATCGTGCTGCCGGTCCCGGACTTGCCGACGAATGCAGAGCTATGGCTCCCATAAAGGCAGGTGAAGCAGTTATTTCAGGAGCACACGACCTACCCAACAAATTTGTGATTCACTGCCTCGGGCCGGTTTACGGGCGCGATGAGCCGGAAGAAGAGCTTCTGGCCGATTGTTACCGGAAATCGCTGCAACTGGCCGATGAGAATAATATTGACTCCATTGCTTTCCCGGCGATTTCTACCGGAGCTTTCGGATATCCGTTTAAAGCGGCAACCGATACGGCACTCAACGCGGTAAAGGCAGTTATCCCGCAACTGAAATCCGTAAAGAAAATCCGTTTTGTACTCTTCAGCGAAAGCGACTACAAATATTATCTTGAAGGATTAGAAAAAGTTTTCGGATAATTCGCAACTATTTACAGGCTCCTTTGCCCGTGTATGCAAAGGAGCTTTATTTTTCTCATAATTGATTTCTTTTTCATCGGTAATTCCTGATTAATTTCTTACCTTTATGCTCATAACCATTTTATCCTGAGTTATGAAGATCGAAAACCATAAGTTATCTGATGTTCCCTATGAGGAATCACCCAACCACAGTGGTGAAATCAATCCCGACACTATTATCATGCACTACACCGCCGGCGCCAATGCATCATCCTCCATTCGCACGCTTTGCGATCCGGAAGCCAAGGCCTCGGCGCATGTAGTCATTGGTCGCGATGGTAGCATTACTCAACTGGTGCCTTTCAACATCAAAGCATGGCATGCCGGACGAAGCAGTCATGGCAATCGCCGCGGCATGAACAATTATTCCATCGGCATTGAAATGGACAACGCCGGGATGCTGGAGAAGTCAGGAGAAAATTTTGTTTCGTGGTTTGGAAGAAAATACGATGCCTCGGAGGTGAAGAAAGCACAACATCGCAATGAGGCCTTTGAGCGTTATTGGCATCTTTTTACGGAAGAGCAAATAGATGCCGCTTTTGAGTTGTGTAAAACGCTCATCGCAGAATACAATATACAATACATCCTTGGACATGAGGAGGTGTCTCCCGGACGAAAAACAGACCCCGGACCTGCCTTTCCGCTCGACAAGATGCGCGAGCAGCTGCTGGAGCAGGATCGCAACAGCGATGAGGCAGAAGAGCAAATTACCACGGGAACAGTGGCCGTGGATAAACTCAATTTCAGAGATGCACCCGGTACAGCCGGAGAAAAAATTTCCAAACCTTTATTGAAAGGCACCAAAGTAAAAATTGTAGGAAAAGAAGGTGATTGGTTCAGAGTGAAGGTGGAGCAGGAAGGTTGGGTGATGGGACGTTATATTGATAAAAACCTGAAATAATGAGCTGGAAAAATATCCTGATTATCATCGCCGTGATAGCAGCCATCGTTTTGCTGCTGGGGTTCTTGTTTACTGAAGGCTACGTCAATCCAAAGTGGCAAACGCTGACAATTATTCTTGGTGCGCTGGCTATTCCATACCAATACCTGAAAAACCGCTTCAGCAGCTTCGGCAAAAAGTATGATGAAATTGAACGGCTATCCGACCGGGCAGACCAACGTAAAGCTGACGAGGAAAGGCATCGCGAAAGCATGGACCAGAAAATCCGTGAACGCGAATTGCGGCTTCAGTTGCTCGAGGAAAGGCTATCAAAAATAGATACATCCATCGAAAACCTTGAAATGAAGCAAGCTAACGTGAAAAAGAAGGTGTCGGCAATGGATGAAGATGAGCTCAAGGAAGCTTTTGAAGATTTGTTTAAACGAAAAGAACACTAACACGGACAAACCACAATCCAAATCTCAAATCTCAAAAAACAAATAAATCACAATTCACAAAATGACAAATTCAAAACCAATATATGACTTAGAAGAGCGGACCTTTCAGTTTGCAAGACGGGTGAGGTTTTATATCAAAAAACTTCCCAAAACAATTGCTAATGTTGAAGATGGAAAACAAGTAATCAGGTCGTCCGCCTCAGTCGGGGCAAATTATATTGAAGCTAACGAAGCATTAAGTAAAAAGGATTTTATGATGAGAATTAAAATAAGTAGAAAAGAAGCAAAAGAGAGCGCATATTTTCTGCGATTAATTCATGAAACTAACATACATGAGTTTGAAAATGAAGGTGTAGAACTGCATGAAGAATCGGTTCAACTAAAGAAGATTTTCTCTTCAATTATTGAAAAATCTAAGTAGGTTGTTTCATATTTGAAATTTTGATATTGATTATTATTTGTATTTTGATATTTGCTTTTTGTCGTTTTTGACAGGTTTTACAAGAAAATGATTGACAATATACTTATCTACTATTACTGAAAATCTAAACTCATGATAAGACTGCTAACTACAACTATTTTTTTGCTTTTTGCGATGCTGGTCGCCGATGCACAGGAGTATATTATGCCGGGAGAAACCAAACAGGTTGCGGCAGATAACGATACTCTTTACGTAATCACCATCGGGCAGATGCGCGATGCGGTGGAAGCTGCCAAAGAGAAGGAAGCGCTGGAAGCACAGAAAGAACTACTCAAGAATAAAATCAGTCTGCTGGAAAGCCAGAATGCTGCGCTCGACACTTTGGCAGCGACCCATCAGAAAGATGCGCTTTATTATAAAAAGACCTGGAAAACGGCCGAAGAAGACTTGCAGGATGCCCTGAAGGAGGCCAAAAAACAACGACGTAAAAAATATTTGTTCGGAATTGGAGGGCTGGGGCTCGGTCTGCTCTTCAGTTTACTTTAAATCGAAAAATAGAACGCCATGATACTTTTGCAAAACCAATCCATTGAAATCAGTGACCCGCAGTTTATGCTGCTTTACATCCCGGTCCTTGTCTGGACCGTACTGTTAGTCATTCTGTTTATCTATCTCTTACGTCGCTTTACATTCGGCAAATGGACGAATCGCCCAAACCCCTATCACTCTGAGACCCTTGGTATGCCACGCGGCGTAATCAGGGCAGTGCTCAGCGTGTCATTGCTGTTTTTTGTACTGCTTTTTGAGTCGTTCGCGCTCATTTTCGATTTCCTTGAATCGCGCACCGAGCAACTGTTTACTGCTTTTCAGCTTATGATGGCCTTTTATTTCGGCGGAAAAGTAATGCACCACCTCTCTTCCACCGACAAAAAGAAAAACCGTGATGTGGCCGATGCCGTCAAACAAGGCCAGGCCAAAAACAAACCGCAATCTTTTGATGATAATGATTCTGTGGGGTGAAAAATAATAGTCATCGAATAAAGACAAGAATACCATAACATTCATTTTTAACAAGGCTAAATTAGCTTATCAAATTATTGAATTTATTCTTAACCTTATTACTGAGTTTTTCATCAATGCTCCCTATTACTCTAACAGCAAGTGAATTCTGCAGTGTTGCTATTTTATGCAATCGAATCACAGAATATTGAAGTAACCCACAATCTTTCCAATTACTTATTCTCAAGTCATATTCAGAGTCATATATTTTCGTTGTGATTCTGCAAACGACAATATCGTTATCATTTGTATCCGCAAGAATGAGTGCTGCACGTTTTTTGACTGAACTTCCATCTGTAAAGGGAAACCTTATTAATACGATATCGCCAAAGCTTAAATTCTCCATATCAATAGTCATCGTAAATGGAGTCGGAATCATCATAACCAGAAAGGAATTGCTCTTCTGCCAGCATGCCAAAGTTCTTCTCTTCCTGCTTTTCAGTTTCTTCAACGAGAAGTATCACACGATAATCTTTTTGGTCTGAGAGATCCTTGCTTAATTCATCAGGAATTTTAATCGTTTTATTCCTTATTTTTGATCTGAATTCTATGGCTTTCATCAGTTTGCTTTTATCCAAAGTTACAAAATATTTATTATTCCCGTGAACTTTCAAAAGATCAGCATCCAATACACGTGACGAAAACATTAACACTAATCTATCCATAGATGCGTTTTAAATGTAGAAAAAAGAATTCAATTATCCGGAGTATAAGATAAATAAGAATATATTTCTCAAGCTCCTTGAGATAAAACCCCACGGCCGGGAAAACACCACAAGCTCCTTGAGAAGGCTTCCCTTTATGAGGAAAACACCAAGCAGGCCTACTTAAAGATTCAACGGGGGGTGGTCAAAAAAGATAAGTAATAAAACTTCGCTTTCCGAATAGTTAAACAATACGAAAAAAAACTCTTAAGGATTGGTAATATAACCTTCATAACTCAAACCAATTTCTTTCAAAACACTTTCCATAATACTTATCAATTGGAAACTTGCAGCCCATGGCAGCTTTTCATTTTCAGTTTGATGGTTTGAAAGGCATTTGTTTACTTCTTCTATTTCATACAAGTATCCATTCCCTTCAATTTTCATTTCCAAAGCTTCGCTTTTTCCATTTCGCGTAATGGTAAGCTTTTCAGTGTGATGAAACCGGCTGTGCATTTTTACACTGCCCTTACTCCCATAAATATAGCCTTCAACAGGAGTGTCTGCTTCAATAGTAGATTCGAGATTGGCTTTTGAACCATCTGCGTAATCAAACAGCATGGCACAATAACTGTCTACATCTGTCTCCGTCATTCTGGCGAAGGCTTTGATATTTTTCGGTATTCCTAACGTTAGCAGGCTTAAGTAAACCGGATAAATTCCAATGTCGAGCAAAGACCCTGCACCCAGTTTTTTATTGTAGATACGACTTTCGGAATCAAATTCTCCTTTGAAGCCAAAGTCGGCCCTTACAGAAACCAAATCCCCAATTAATCTTTCATCAAGGATTTCAAGCAGCTTTTCTGTAGCGGGAATAAAGCGAGTCCAAATACCTTCCATCAAAAACAAATTTCTTCTTCGGGCTTCATCTGCCACTTTTTTTACCTGTTCAGAATTCATCCCCAAGGGTTTTTCGCAAAGCACTGACTTTCCCTTCTCAAGACACATCATGGTATTTTCGAAATGAGAAACATGGGGCGTGGCGATATACACAATATCTATTTCAGGATCATCAGCTAAAGCTTCATAAGAACCATATGATTTGACAGACTTATATTTTTCTTTAAACAGCTCAGCTTTCGCAGCATCCCTGGACGCCACACCATATAAAACAGCCCTCTTTGAGAGCTTTAAATCGGCAGCAAACTTATGAGCAATTTTTCCTAATCCGATAATTCCCCAATTAATCTTCTTATCCATTATCTTAGTTCTTGCGTGGGATTTGAGCTTTGTAAAATAAATGTTGGAATGCTTAATCCTGGATATATTACTATTCAGGTGGCAATTGTATTTTGACACCTTCAATGCGTTCGAAATGCTTTGTATTATTAGTTAGTAAAGGCAGGTCATTTACAATACAAGTTGCCCCTATAAAAATATCGCGAAATTCAATCATACTGTTTTGCCTGCGTAATTGATAGACTCTTCCGGCCTCCTCAGCTATGTCAGCATTAAAGGATAACACAGGTAACCCGAAAGTTAAATTTCTCACATCCTGCATTTTTTCTTCATTTGTTACTCCCATAAGCAATTCATAATACGTTACTACTGAAATGAAAACCTCATTGTCGTCAGGTAGGAGGTACAATTGTGTTCTTTTTTTTCTTTTGCGCGTAAATGCTCAATAAATATGGACGTATCAATTACCATTCGTTTATTTTCCAATTGTTGAATAACTTACTGTTTTTCACAACTTCATCCACATCTTCTTCAGACCAGGTTGAAACCGATAAAATTCTTTTTTTATAAGATGATTTAGAAGTATTATTTTTCCTCATTTGTTTGCTTAGCAAAAAATCAAGAAAATCATGAACTTCCTTTTGTGATTCTTTATTTAGCATTCCATATTTTATTGATATATCATTCATAACATTTCCCCTTTCTCACAAAGATATCAGGTTTTATTCAATTTTTCAATCAGGCTGTGTAAATAATTCCCTTACAAATAATCATCGTAATTTCGTCAAGTCTTATTCCACTTCAATTCTTTTTACATCTTGAAATTCGCAAAACTCCTCCTGCTGTCTGATCTGTAAAATTGTGAGGAATATTCAAACATTGCAAGAGTCATCATTACTTGTTTGCTTTCTCATTAATTAAGGAGCCATAAAATAGCATTCCTGTTTTATAAGCCAACCGCACTCTATCTGTTCTATATTCAATTTGTGAAAGAATCCTAAATCGCGGATGAAGACTGAACTAATTTTCAAAAAATGATGTTTTCACGTGTATACAATAAGTCTAATATCCTTAACTCTGGTTTTTAGACTGTAATCTTTTACACAATGAAATTTAGAAATGTATTACTAATTGCTGCTATGCTTTTATCTTTGCAGGCAATGACAAAAAATAAAACTACAGATATGATGGAAAAGGCAACATTTGGCGCCGGATGTTTCTGGTGCGTGGAAGCAGTATTTGAGCGCCTGAAGGGCGTGGATGAAGTGATTTCGGGATACAGTGGCGGCGATGTCGTCAACCCTTCCTACAAGGAGGTTTGCACGGGTCGTACCGGTCATGCCGAAGTGGTGCAGGTTTTTTACGACCCGGAGGTGATTAGTTACGAAGAGCTGCTTCAGGTATTTTTTAAAACCCACGACCCTACCCAGCTTAACCGCCAAGGAGCAGATGTGGGGACACAATATCGGTCGGTGATATTTTATCACAACGATGAGCAGAAAAAAATTGCCGAAGAAATCAAGAAAGATCTTGATAATGCGAAAATTTGGGACGACCCCATCGTAACGGCTATCGATCCGTTTAAGAATTTCTTTAAGGCCGAGGATTATCACCAGGAGTATTACGACAATAATAAAAACGAAGGATATTGCCAGTTTGTGATTACCCCGAAAATTGAGAAATTTAAGAAGGTATTTTCTGATAAGCTCAAGAAATAATTCAGAACCGGACTTCAAACCAGAAAGCACGAATATCTCTATGTTATTCGTGCTTTTGTGTATTAGCCTGTGTACTTTAGTTCGTACATAATCCTTATCTTTATCAGTGGCATTTATTTGAATAATTACATTACCGGATTTTGTTTTGAGCCATAAAAGACATATCAGTACGTTTGCCAACATCAGCATCTTTTACGATAAAGGAAGTTTTGATAACTGGTGCGTCTACATCCGTAAGGCGGGCAGTTACTATGCACCTAAAGACACTGAATATTTTGCCCGGTTGCGGCAGCTTTCTGAAAACCACACGGCCACGAAAATCTATGAAGACTTTATCAGGATTTTTCATCAAACCACCTCAGAAATCAACTCAGAGACCCTTTCCCTTATCGAAAGCCTGTCAAAGAATTATCGAGATGATGCAACAGAAGTCAGGCTGTGGTTTACGGTGATATATGCCGGAATGGTGGCTGAAGAAAACAAAGCCAACAAAATCCTGGGAAAGCGCATTAAACGGCTGGGTGTTTACCAGGTGTTGATTCTTCAGCGAAGTCCGGAACACGCAGCCAACTATGGGCGGGGCAGGAAGTGGAAGTATTTAGATGAAATAATGCAAGTATATGGATTCTGATTAAAAATTAGAAATCAATAATTCAAAAAGTTGTCCGCGTTTTTGTGCGTTGGAGTTAATACTGCGTCGGGCTTTCACTCTGCTGATGTTGTAATCCTGGTAAAGTTCATCAAAAAAATGATCCTCATTGACCACATTCTTCGGATCGGAATTACTGAGCAACCAGTGGTGGTTCATCCCGTTAAGGGTATCACAAAACTTCTTGAGCCGTAACTGCTCTTCATCACCAAACCCATCTTTCGCATAGGCATTAAAACCGCTACTTTTGCTAATGGGACGATAAGGAGGATCGAAATACCATAAAACCCTTTCCTCATGATTCACTATACTCAGAACGTTTGCAAAATCTGTATTCAGAATTTCCACATCCTGCAAAAGCCTGCTAACTTGCCATAAGTTTTCTTCATCATAAATCGCCGGATTCTTATACTTTCCATGTGGCACATTAAACAGGTTATTGCTGTTTACACGATAGAGGCCATTAAAACAGGTTTTGTTAAGAAACACCAAAAAGGCAGCCTGCCACCGTTGGTCTGATTCTCTTCTGTTAAACAAACTCCTGACATATTCGAAATAATTCTTCTTAGCCTCAGCTGATTCTGCCTGCTGGTATTCTGTTTTCAGCTCCTTCAATGCCTCAATCAGCCCCTCCGGGTGGTCGCGCAGCGCACGATAGGTAAGCACAAGATCGGCATTAAGCTCATTGACAATCACATTCGTAAACTTGTGTCCATAGTGTTGAAGAAGATGGAAAAGAACTGCGCCACTTCCCACAAAAGGCTCCACATAGGTAAGCTTGCTGTTCTTTGCTAATACAGGCTGCAACCGCTCCATAATGGGTTCGAGCAGCTGGCCTTTACCTCCGGCCCATTTCAAAAATGGCTTAGCCAACCTGTTATTAGTTTCCTGATTCATGAATATTTCTGATTGCTTCGTAATTAATTTCCTGACTGAGCTTTGTGAAAATGGATTCGCGATAACTGAACCTTAGCTGCTACTTATGCAAAAGTAGGAAAACTTCCTTTTGTATTGCATAATAGACATGAATCAAATTCCCTGCATACAAAACGTAAAAAAACCGGAGCATCTCAACGACCTCCGGTTTGTAAAAAAATTTAGGCATTTAAACTGCCGCTTCCACAATACGCTTGCGCACCGTTTGATTGAGCGACTTGTAATCATGGTTTTGCGGATAAACCGGATTCATGAAATGAATTTCCACTTTCGTGAATGGCTTTGGAAACCTTGAACCCTTAGGCAAGGCATTGTATGCTCCGTTGATAGCTACAGGCACCACTGGCACTTTCAACTCACGGCTCAGAATAGCAAACATGTCCTTAAAAGGCCCTACCGATCCGGTTTCCGTGCGGGTTCCTTCAGGGAAAATAATAATGTTCTTATTCTGCTTCAATGCCGCAGCAAGCTTCTGAATAGAAGTCTTCAATTCATTATCCACATCCACAATAACAATATTGTTATTCTTTGCGATATATTGCAAAAACTTGTTGTTCAGGTGTTTCTTTTTAGCATAAAACACTGTGTTTTTATAAATTTTACGTTTCAGTAGCGAGGCTACAAAAAACCCATCAAAGAAACTCTGGTGGTTGGGCGCTATAATGCACGCTTCTTTTGGCAGGTTATGGATCCCCGAATAACGCAAACGGAAGTAAATCTTAAAGAAATACTTAGACATCTTCAATACCATTTGTCCGAAGAATGAGCTGCGCGGAAGTGATACCGGGCGGTGCTCTTTTAGAATCTCGCTCCAGTTGATGGTTTCGATGTTAAACTTGCTTTTCTTTTCCTTAATGTATTCGGCCAGTTTGGCCACCGAAGGAAAGTTCATAAAATTCTCAGTATTCACTTTCACACCAAACGAATTTTCGAGGAATGTCTGCAAACTGACTTTGTCGAGCGAATCCATACCTACATCAAATTCAAGGTGGTCTTCAGGTGAAACTTCAATCGATTTCTGATTCTCGATGAAGGAACGAATTGCCTTAAGTTCTTCAAATTCTGCTGTAGCAGCCGCTTTCTTCCCTTTTTCGGTAGCAGGAGTATTCAACAATTCGTTTAGCTTGAACCTTCTGAGCTTACCCAGACGCGTTCTCGGCAACTCCTGGTGAACGATTGTAAATTTACCAATCTGCTTGTAGTTGGCTACCGAGTTGTTGTATTTTATCTTCAGCTGCTTTCTGAAAAACTCTCCGATCAGGTCTTCAGTCTTATCCTTAAAGAACGCTTCATTCGGACGCATCAGAGCATGCAAACGGTCGTTGTGCTGCAATACCGCCACCTCTTCCAGACCATCCACTTTTTCTTCGATATCTGCTTCAAGATAACTTGGATTGATATTTTTCCCACTTGACAGGACAATTATTTCCTTTTTCCTTCCGGTGATATGGACGTACTTGTTTTTGTCCACATACCCAAGGTCGCCGGTATATAACCAACCGTCTTTCAACACTTCAGCAGTCTCTTCCGGACGGTTATAGTAACCTTTCATCACATTGTCGCCTCGGGCAGTAATTTCACCATCCACAATTTCTACATCCACGCCTGGCATGAGTTGTCCGGCAGCACCAATCTTCCACTTACCCGGACGTGTGAACGAAATCATGGGCGATGACTCAGTCATACCATAGCCCTCAAGCATTTCAAAGCCTAAGGTCTTGTAATCCCTGGCCACTTCAGGGTCAAGCGGTGCCCCACCACAAACCATATATTTCACATGGCCACCAAACTTTTTGTGTATCGTACCAAAAACTGTTCTGGAGAACTTACGCGACTTAAGGCGCTTTGCAAGTTTAAAGAGACGGTAAGCCACTTTGTTTTGCTTCACTTTGTCCATTACACCTTTACGGATCATACTGTAAAGTCGCGGAACCCCGATGATAATGGTCACTTTATGCTTTTGAAGAGTGCCAATGATGTGCTCGTTAGTCATGGCTGGTGCCATTACCGCTGTGGCTCCGGCATACATAACTACAATTAATGTACCGAGCAAAGGGAAAATATGATGCAATGGCAACAAAATCATGACTCTTTCACCCGGCTGATAAATGGGGATGTCGTGCGAAACGGAACGCATATTTGCATAAAGGTTCTTGTAAGAAAGCATCACACCTTTCGGACTGCCGGTAGTACCAGATGTGTAGATAATTACAGCAGTACGCTCCTTATCTCCCGGAATAATATCCTCGGTCTTGCCTTGATTCTTAATATGCCCGAGGTCATCAAGAAGGATTGTCACAGGCTCGTATTGCATCTCTTTAAGAGCTTCTTCAACAATTGGCGCCTTCTCTTCAGAATAAAAAATCACCTCCGGACGGCTGTCGTTGGCAATGTAAGATATCTCAGATGCTGTCGACATCGGATCGGCAGGCACCACGGTGGCCTGCTGCTTCCACGAAGCATAGAAAGCAAAAACCCACTCCGGCCGGTTTTCCGAAAAAATCAACACCTTATCGGGATGATAAGATGATATCTTTTCACTGTAGGCATCGGCATGCTCAAGTATGTCTGAAAAAAAATAATGTGTATCCTTATAAATCAGCGCTGTTCCTTCTCTTTTTGTTAACATCCTCGTAGTTTAATTTTCGCAAAAGTAACCAAAAAACATAAACAGCACAGAGCATGAAATGTTTCGCCTTGGGAGACTTAAGGCACTGCTAATCCATATATTCACAATTTTTATACATTTACCAGAAAAAATGAAACACTACTTTTCAATACTCATTCTTGCTGCTTCTTTATTGATGAGCACAACAGCCGCTGATGCACAAGGATTAATCAAGACAGAATCATTTCAAAGTAAGGCACTGAATGGCGAGATGAATTACAATATTTATCTTCCAAATGGATATGAAAATGAGCTGCCACTGTTTTTACTTCTGCATGGATATACGGGAGACCATACCGATTGGGCACAACAAGGTAATATAAAAGCGACCATGGACCGTTTAATTGCAGCGGACAAGAGCGTCCCTATGATTATTGTGATGCCCGACGCGCAGAATAGTTGGTATGTGAATTCTGATCCTGAAATCTCCTACGGCGCCTATGAAAGTGCCATCATAAACGATTTAATCAAACATATTGAGGAGAATTATCCTGTGATAAAGGCCAACAAGAGCAGATATATCGCTGGTTTATCAATGGGTGGCTACGGGGCGCTGCACCTGGCTTTTAAATATCCGCACCTTTTTAAAGCAGCTTCCCCACTTAGCGCTGCATTTATGCCAACGCTTCCTGATAATTTTAAGTATCTCGAAAAAACATTCGGCGATCCGGTGGATAAGGAAAAATACGAGCGCGAAAATCCATTTGTTCTGGCTACAGATAACGCCGACGATCAAATGCCGGTTTACATTACGTGTGGCGATGATGACCTGGGTCTGTTCCATTATTCCATCGATATGTATGATACGCTGCGTCTGAAAGGCTATCCTGTGGAATTACGGATTACGGATGGCGCACACACGTGGGAAGTATGGGAAAGAGAAATAGAAAATGTGATTCGCTTTTTTAATCAGTAAGATTTCTTAGTCATTACTTGAAATGTACGCCCACATATTATTTGATTGTACGTACAATCAAATAATATGAATAAAAAGATGACATTAAAATTAGATAAAGAGGTTATTGAAAACGCTAAACTTTACGCGGCTTCAAATCAGAGAAGTCTCTCCAGTATAGTAGAGTCGTATTTAAATTCACTGACAAAATCAGAAAACCGGGGTACTGATAAAAACGGTGAAATATCTCCATTTGTTAAGAGCATGAAATCGGGGGTTAAATTACCGCATCACCTTGATGAAAAAAAAGAGTACGGGGATTATCTGGCAAAAAAACATCAGTAGTCTTCTTGAATTGCAGGCGACACAGAGATTATGATTAAGAAATTGTTCTTGGATACGAATGTGGTGCTGGACCTTTTGGGTGAACGAGAGCCCTATTATAATGCCTCAGCACGAATAGTCACCCTGGCAGACAAAGGAAGGATTGCCTTGGTAGTTTCCTCATTAACTTATGCTACCGTTTATTATATTTTATCAAAATACGAAGGCTCTGAAATTGTAAAAGATAAGGTTCGCAAATTTAAGGCTATTGCCATGACTGCTGACCTGACTGGAACTATTATCGATAAAGGTCTTTCATCCGGATTTACCGATTTCGAGGATGCACTTCAGTATCATTGCTCTTTGCAAAGTGAATGCGATGTCATTATCACCAGGAATGTAAAAGGTTTTAATAAAGCAGATCTTACTGTTTTAACGCCTAATGAATATTTGATAAGTTTGGAAACACAGTAAAGCCCGTGTTATTCATAGACTAACTACTCCGGCGATACATACATCTTCACCGAAAAATCGTTGACATAAACCGGTAAATCATTGCGTTGCCAAATGTAGGTCATGAACTCATCCTGATGAGTACGAAGATGTGGCGTGAGGTATTCCAATCTCAATGTATTCCATTGTCCGGGAACCAGATTGCTGTTTGAAACAGTTGTGCGATAGTTGTAAGTCTTCCCTTTGTGCCGCATCAGCCCTACAACCAAGGGTGGTTTTCCGGAATAATCTTCCGGAATGTAAACCTCAACCTCCACTATCATCCAGGCCCAGTCAGTATCTGTTAGTTCATCAAAAGGCTTTATGAAAGATGGCGAAAACCTCCGGTCTTTATTAAGCTTCACCACGCTGCTGTCACTAAAGACCATAAAATTCTTTTTATTTCCTTCAGAAAAGTCATTCTTAAAAACCTGCTTTTCTCTCAATGGGTAAATGCTTTTGAATTCTTTAAAATCCCTGATGGTCCTGTCTATCAACAGCAATTCCTCAGCGTTTTCCGGAACCGACATCCTGCCAAAGGTTTCAATGAAATAAGGCCTGGTCATTCGCTCTTTTGAAATAATGCTGTTTTCGAACTGCCATGTCTGGAAAAGGTTTAAAACAACCAAAACAACAATCAATCCTGCCCACAGTGATTTCCATCGCGAGGCTAAAATCCTTTTCAGGGTAAACCCAAGCGGAACAGCAAGCACCGTGTAGGCCGGAACCATGGTGCGAGAGCTAAAGCTGCCGCCGGCATACCACCAGCAGGTCCAGCTCGACGATATGTAAAGCGTTACCAGCACAAAAACAAGAACGGGCCATAAGGCAACTTTCCCTTGGTTTTTAATGAGGAAAAATCCTGCAAAAGCAAAAAGAATCAAAGGCGTGTAAATAAACCAACCCTTACGGAAGCTGAAGAGGAACTCCCAGGTGTGTGGCGACAAAAAGTCGAGCCCCTCTCCGGCATTTTGATAGGAATAAAAAAGCCATTCTCCGGTTACATGCTGCCAGTAAAGCATTTGGGGCAAAAACATCATTACAGCCAGCACTGCTGCGATTGCTATCTGCGCGGGATACTTGCTAACGAGGCTGAGCTTTTGTTTCACTGTCTCCCATGAGTAGACACTCCAGAGCAACGGAATCAGAACCGCCACCGCCTCCGATGGGCGCAGCAGGGTTATCCATCCCACCGCAATACCAATTGCGATAGCATGAATCCATTTATAACCCTGATGCCAGCGAATGGTATTCCACAGCAGAACAGCATAGAACATAAACAGGAAGTTGTGGGTGAGCAGTGTACCATCAAAGGTCATCAGCTGGAAGTAATTTGTTCCCAGCACTATAAGCACCAGCAAAAGGGCTGTCAGCTTCTCATCGAAGAATACAAGCAGTGATTTTCTGAGCATCCACAAGCCAATAAATACAGCCAGCATACCTCCCGAGGCCATGATGTATTGATACGGCAACGAAAGGCCATCGGCAGGATACCCAAAAGCAGGAGCCAGCAGATTCGCCAGCAAAAAGAAGGGCGATAAGAGGATGGCGATGCCTGAAGTGTATTTGATAACCATTCCTTGCTCCGGCGATTTTACAAGCTGGTACAAGGTGTTTGAAAAATCGTACTGTTGATTCAGCTCTTTAAGCCATGATAGATCAGTAAGCTGAAGGTCATTATAATTGAATGTTGCCGGCAGGTACAGATAATAACCCAACACATCCCACGAAAGAATAGATTCCGGTGGCAGGAGCACCCTGAAAAAAACCATTGTCGAAAACAGTAGAATTACAGCCCAGAATGATACCGGTTGATTTCGGAAAAATGCTGATACTTTATTCATGATTTTCAAAATATGCTCTAAGCCACGACACCACCTCTTCCATTTCCATATCAGAAAGCCGGGGCCTTTTATCGCTGTCTATAATCTGTTGTTCTCTGAGTTTTGGATACCAGTCGCCCGGCTCAGGCAAATCATTGGGGTAACGTGGAATCAAGTGAAAATGCAGATGTGAGACTGTTTGTCCGGCCTCCTCCCCTTCCTGCAACGTCCAATTGATGCCGGAAGCTTGCCAGGCATCCTGAAGCTTTTTCGAAACCTGCCTCATGAAAAGCATCAGATCACGATATACTTCATCAGAAAGGTCAACTACGGAACCAAAATGCTTTTTAGGAATCACCATAGAGTGTCCGGGAAGAATCGGTGAAATGTTATAGATAGCCCGGCAATGTTTGCTTTCTGCAAATTGGGCTTTCAAAATGTTTTCAGAACAAAACGGACACCCTTTCATAAAAATCTATTCTATTAAATCACGTTGAAAAATATTGTTATAATATTTGAATCCCATCTTTTTCAAATACTTATTGTGCTTCTTGTTTCCGGGTTGGGCTATCAGTCTTTTATAAGACTTTTTCAGGAAAAGATCTTTCTTGTTCTCGTAAAGGAATTTACCTACTTTAAAATCTCTGTATTCCGGCAGCAGGTAATCAAGGTGGATTTCGAGGGTATTATCGCCATTGTGTCCTCCCATAAAAATTCCGGCTACTTTCATATCCTTAAGCAGCAGCCAGCATTCGTCACCATCTAGTTGCCTGGGTTTTAGTTCAGGCATAAACTTTTGGATATCCTTCCAGTAAAAATCAAGGAACTTCTTTACATAAGCATCGTCAGCATCCATCTCCATCACCGAAAAGTAAGATGCTGTTTTTCCCAGCATCTTGCGCAAGTAATAAATATTTATCAGGGCGATGAAAAAATTTACAATTGCCACTGGATAAGCGCCAATCATCCAACCGTAAATTACAAAAAGCACACATCCTGCCAGGTTAATCATCCGCAGTTTTAACACCGATGACATCAGCATCGAAATCATGATACCCAGTGACGCTCCGTAGCCAATCCATTCTATCCAATCCATAAATTCATCGTTTTCGCTGCAAAATTAAGATAAATCAAGTTCTTTAATAAAAATGAGTTTTAATTACCGGATGCCAAAGGCTCCTGAAAGCGTCATCCTTTGCCCCCATACACACCTCTTCCAAGGCGCATTTGCTATGATCCTCCACAGCAACCACTTCCTGGAAGGTGCAAGGATTTTTCGCACAGATTCTGTCACGACATCGTGTGGTTTCTGTACAGCAGCTCCTGCCGAGCGTCCAGTAAAAGTCATTCATTTTCAGAATATCGTGCCCCGACTCTTCAGCGATGACTTTCATGGCCCTGATGCAGGCGGCACGTATTCCCGGATCTTCTTCCAGAGGTGATTGCTTTCTGAGCTTTTCCTTAAGTGAATGGTCGTTGACCTCCACCGCCCCGGCGCGTAAAAGTACACGCATCATGTGGTAATCCATCACCGGCATCAGGTTTTCCTTGTCGATGACGCTGAAAAGATTGGCATCCTGTAAAAGCTTTAACAGGAAAAGGGTCTTCTTTTGCAGTGGGTCGCGAAAAGCCTCCATATCCGGAAAAACTTCATACACCCCCTTGCCCTTATTGAGGAGCTTTGCTTCAGAATAATCCAATAACAATTCAAATCTTCCGGCAAATTCTTCATGAATGTAAGTGGCCGCATTTTTCATCAGAAAGGCACGCTCTTCCAGGCGATCAAGCGTAGTGTGTTCCGGTAAACCCGAATCAGAAAAGAGACCCGCGAGAAGGTCGGAAATATCAATTATAGACTGTTTTTGAATCCATTCCGGATGAAGCTTTTCAGGGGCTTCGCGCATCAGCCTCATAAAACCATCCTCAAGGTAATCCCAGCCATAAACTCCCCGAAGTTTGCTTTTTAGGTGGTGCGTTTGATGACAGATAGCTACCGCAAAGAAATAACCTCGCAGCTTCGTTTCGCGATCCACATCAAGGGATAGAAACTCGCGCTGATAAAAACTATTCCTGACAGATAAGTCCTTTGTAATACGAGCGATGGCCGTTATACTGCTGTGGTTGATTGAAATTGGTTTCATGTAAAATAGAAATTGGATTTCTATTTGTAAAAGTATTATAAAATCAAATCATCTAACATAATTCTTACTTGTGATTTCACAGTTTGTGGTTTTCAACCAGAATAGTTATATTTGTGACTGAATATTAAAGAGATGCAAGAACAAATAATCATTCACCGCTTATATCATAAATACGGCAAAGGGCTGTATGAATGCTGGTTATATTGAAAACTCCACCTCTTCCTTTTTCTGATTTTCCTTTAAACCTTTATTAGAATTTATGAACGGAATGTTTTTTGATATCAAGCGCTTTGCTGTGCATGATGGTCCGGGCATCCGCACCACCTTTTTCATGCAGGGCTGCCCTTTGTCGTGCTGGTGGTGCCATAACCCGGAGAGCCGGCCTGTGAAACCATCTTCCGGTAATGGTTTCAGGACTTTTAGTCTGGGTGTGGAAGAAGTCCTTCAAGAAGCGAAGAAGGATCGGGCCTTTTTTGAAGAGTCGGGCGGTGGCATTACCTTTTCGGGAGGTGAACCTACTGTACAGATGGATTTTCTTAAGGCATCTGCAAAAACATTGAAAGAGAACGGATATCATGTTACGCTGGATACAACAGGTTATTTTCCGAATAAAGAAGTGAAGGAACTGGTTCAACTTTTTGATTTGATGCTGTTTGATATCAAGCACCTTGACAGTGAGTCGCATCAGAAATACACCGGAGTAGATAACCGGCTTATTCTCCAAAATCTTGAAAGCCTGATTCTCAACAATGCAAAGATACGCTTACGGATGCCATTCATTCCGGGAATAAACGACGGCGAAGCACACCTGAATCAGCTGGCAGAGCTGGCTTCAAAAAACAATTTGCCGGTAGATTTACTGCCATACCACCGAATTGCAGGACATAAGTACGAAAAACTCGGATTAAAAAATAAAATGATTGATTACAGGGAACCTTCTGAGCAAGAGCTTTCAATTGCGAAAGAAATTATGGAATATCAAAAAGTTACGGTAAATACCGGAGGATGAATTTAACCACAAAGAACACGAGGAATGCACGAAGAACATTGTTAAAGCGACTGAAATTAGTTCTTTGTGTTCCTTGTGATAACCTTTGTGAACCTTTTGGTTAAATAAAAAACAATCACTAAATGCAAGCCATAAAGAAAACAAAATAAACAGAATCATGACAGAAAATGAAATTGCAAGAATAGTTTATGAAAGTGGCGAGAAAGTTCACAGAGCGCTCGGACCAGGGCTACTGGAAAGCGCTTATGAAAATTGTCTTCAATATGAACTCATTAATCATGGGTTAGCTGTAGAAAAACAAATTGCTTTACCATTGACCTACGAGGAAATAAAAATGGATGCCGGGTACCGAGTTGATTTATTCATCGAAAAGAAATTTATAGTAGAAATCAAATCAGTGGAGGCTTTAAACGATGTTCACCTTGCTCAAATATTAACTTATTTGCGGTTATCAAAATGCAAGCTCGGATTTCTTATCAATTTCAATACCAATCTATTTAAACATGGGGTGAGAAGAGTAATAAATGGCTATTTGTAAAATCATCTATTCGTGTCCTTTTTTAACCACAAAGCACACAACGAATGCACGAAGAACACTATTTAAGCTTTGACTAATAATATTTTTTTGTGAACCTTGTGGTTAGGCAGTCAACAAAAGTATTTAAAAAGAAAATTCATCATGAACGAAAGAATAAAAAAACTACGACAAAACAGTCTGGATGCGGTTGAAACAATTTCAGCAGAAAGAGCCCGGCTGATCACCAATTTCTACAAGAGCGATGAGTCGCGTGGCTGGTCTGTTCCCGTGCAGCGCGCCAAAGCGTTTTACCACCTTCTGAAAAACAAGCACATCTGCATCAATGATGATGAATTAATTGTTGGCGAGCGTGGGCCGGCTCCCAAAGCAACCCCAACCTACCCGGAAATTACGATGCATTCCCTTCAGGATTTAGATATTCTGGACTCCCGCCCAAAAGTATCTTTTAAGGTATCTGACGAAACGCGAAAGGTTTATGAAGACGAAATCATTCCTTTCTGGAAAGGCAAAACCAATCGTGATAAGGTTTTTGAAGCGATGACCCCACAGTGGATACAAGCCTACGAGGCCGGTATTTTTACTGAATTCCAGGAACAGCGGGCGCCCGGACACACCGTGGCAGGCGATAAGATCTACAAAAAAGGGATGAAGGAAATCTTTCAGGATATTGATGATTCAATTTCCCGACTCGATTTCTTTGATGACGCTGAAGCATACGAAAAACGTGAAGAACTCAAAGCCATGCGCATTGCTGCCGAAGCCATCATCATGTATGCCAGGCGGCATCGCGACAAGCTGCTTTTACTGGCTGAAAACACGACAGACAAAGAGCGTGCGGAAGAATTAAAAATTATGGCATCCGTTTGTGACCGCGTGCCTGAAAACAAACCAAAGAGTTTTCATGAAGCCTTGCAGTATTACTGGTTTGTGCACCTTGGCGTAATCACTGAGCTGAACCCCTGGGATTCTTTTAATCCCGGAAGGCTCGACCAGCACCTTTACCCTTTCTATAAAAAGGGACTCGCCGACGGCAGTCTGACGAACGAAAAAGCCACAGAGTTGCTACAGGCTTTCTGGGTGAAGTTCAACAACCACCCTTCGCCTCCCAAGATTGGTGTAACTGCTCAGGAAAGCAACACCTTTACGGATTTTGCACTTATCAATGTCGGAGGACTTAATCCCGACGGCAGCGATGCGGTCAACGAGCTGAGCTACCTGATTCTGGATGTGATTGAGGAGATGCGAATCCTTCAGCCCAGCTCGATGGTCCAAATAAGCAAAAAATCGCCGGATGCTTTTGTTGACAGAGCATTGAAAATATCAAAAACCGGCTTTGGTCAACCCTCCATTTTTAACACGGACGCCATCATCCAGGAGTTGCTGCTGCAAGGCAAAAAGATTGTGGATGCCCGCAACGGCGGTGCCAGCGGATGTGTGGAAACGGGAGCGTTCGGAACGGAAAGCTACGTGCTCACCGGCTACTTCAACCTCACAAAAGTGCTGGAAATTACGCTGCACAATGGCATTGATCCGGTTACAGGCAAGCAAACCGGAATAAAAACCGGAACGCCGGAGGAATTAAAATCCTTCGCCTTGTTAAAGGGTGCTTTCAAAAAGCAATTACAGTATTTTATCGATATCAAAATCAGGGGAAACAATGTTATTGAGAAAATCTTTTCCAACCACCTTCCTGTGCCTTTTCTTTCGCTGATTATTGATGATTGTGTTGCTGAAGGCATTGATTACAACAATAGCGGCGCCCGCTACAACACCAGCTACATCCAGGGTGTAGGACTTGGAAGCATTACCGACAGCCTGACGGCCATCAAACACCACGTTTTTGACAAGCAAAAACTCACCCTTGCAGAACTGGTGCAGGCAACGGATCGGAACTTTGAAAAGTCCGAAACACTCCGCAAGCAGCTTAAAGAGGAGGCGCCGAAATATGGTAACGATGATGACTACGCCGATGAAAATGCGGTGTTTGTTTTCAACAGCTTTTATGAGGCCGTCAATAACCGTCCGACAGCAAGAGGCGGGAAGTTTCGCATCAACATGCTGCCCACCACCAGTCATGTGTATTTCGGATCAAAAATAGGAGCCACACCGGATGGTCGTCATGCATTTCAGCCACTGAGTGAAGGCATCTCTCCCTTCCAGGGGAACGACAGGCTTGGTCCTACGGCGGTGCTAAAATCCGCTTCCAAAATCGATCACCTGAAAACCGGAGGAACGCTGTTAAATCAAAAGTTTGCCCCTTCCTTTTTCAAAACAGATGAGGATATCAAAAAGCTGCGATATCTGATTCGGACCTATTTCAGAATGGACGGCCATCATATCCAGTTTAATGTGGTGGATGCGGATACGCTGCGAGATGCACAAAAGCATCCTGAAAAGCACCGCGATTTGATTGTAAGGGTGGCCGGATACAGCGATTATTTTAATGATTTGGGCGAAGACCTTCAAAACGAAATTATCCGCCGCACGGCGCATGAGGGGGTGTAAAATAGAAAGCGTGCAATGAACCAGATCATTGCACGCTTCCTTTTCAGTTTCTGTAAAAAATTATCCTTCAGGAATCATCACCACATCTACGTTGCCGGCACCTTTCAGGTACTTTTTCGCTGCTTTCTTGATGTCTTTTACTGTCAGACTCTTAACCATGTCCTCATAGTCATCATCCGTAACATCCATCTTGTTCCACGATTTCTTCTCCAAAGCACTCAACCAGAAGCTGTTTTCCTTCAGCTGCTCTTCACGTGATTTCAGGAAGTATTCGCGGGCTTTTTTCAGGTCTTCTTCTGAAGGGCCTTCTGTGTAAAGCTTTTC
>JASMTJ010000576.1:0-3258 GCA_041694335.1 Bacteroidales bacterium | reverse complement strand
AAGTTGGTATAAAGCGTCGATAAATGCTTAAATGTGCCTTCGCCTTCCCTGAAGCTATGTGTCCTGTTTGGGTAAGGCATGAAATCAAACTGCTTGTTGTGCTTAATCAGTTCATTCAGCAGCAGCTCGGCATTCTGATAATGCACGTTGTCATCACCCGTACCGTGGATGTACAAAAGGTTCCCTTCCAGGTTTTCTGCGTAGGTAATGGGCGATCCTTTGATAAAGTCGTCCATATTCTCTTGCGGCAGACCCATGTAGCGCTCCTGGTAAATATTGTCGTAGGTGAGCTGATTGGCCACGGCCGACAGCGAAATGCCCGTTTTGTAAATCTCCGGATAACGGAACATCAGATTCAGCGTGGCTGAGCCTCCGCCGCTGTGCCCCCACACCGCTACTCTTTCAGGATCTGTAAAATCCCATTCCAGGATTTTCTTTGCCGCCCCGGCCTGATCGTTGATGTTCACCACCCCGATTTTGCGGTAAATGGATTTCCGCCATTCCCGTCCTTTCGGAGCAGGCGTTCCGCGGTTATCCAACGAAATGTAGATATAACCGTCATCGGCCATACTTCCCTGGTAATACCAGTTTCTTCCGGCATAATAAGTATCGTTTACCGTAGTGGATGCGGGTTCAGAATACACAAAAAACACCACCGGATATTTTTTCGTGGAATCAAAACCGGTGGGCTTCACCATCCATCCGTCCATCTCCACACCATCGGCAGTCGTAACCGTGAAAAACTCCGTATTCGTTTCCTGTTCCAGCTCATCAATCCTGCCCAAAATACTCTTCTCCTTATCCAGCGCCTTATGGTTGGCTACCTTGATAAACTCAACGGCAGTAGGCGTGTAATGATTGGTAAAGGTGTGCAGGGCATACGTGCCATCCGTCGAGAAGGAATAATCGTGCGTTCCCTTCAGCCTTTCAGGACTCAGCAGCTTGTGCTTGTCTTTCCCGTTCAGCTTGGTTTTATACAAGTATTGCTGTGTGGCATTGTCAGGAGAAGCCAGGTAATACACCTCCCCTTTTTTGGCATTGACGTGCTTCAGATCTATCACATCATAATCGCCATTGGTTACCAGCACTTCCGGCTCCCCGTCCAAAGAAACCTTGTATAGATGTCGCCAGCCGTCCTTTTCTGAAGCCCACAAAATGCTGTTCGACTTTTCCAGGAATATAAAATCGTTGGTATAATCGATAGCATAGCGGCTGCCCACCTGGAAAAGGTCTACCCAGGCTTCGTCCGATTCTTCATAAATCACATCGGCACTTCCTTTCAAGGCATCTGCAATAAAAAGCTTGCTGTGGTTTTGCTTGCGGTTCAGTTGCTGAATAAGCAGTTTGTTCGTCTGCGGAATAAACTCCATCCTTACGATATAATTCTGATTGGCCTTGCCGGGAATATCCATCCATTTGGTTTTAGCATCCGACAGTTCCACAACGCCCACACGGCACGACGAAGGTGTTTCGCCCACCTTAGGGTATTCCACCGGAATGATTTGTGAATAGATGGAATCCGTGTTGTTGATCATGTAAAAATTCCTGATATCACCGGCATCGATCTGCCAGTAGGCAATCGATTTGCTGTCGGGACTCCACCTGAACCCATCGCGGCACGCAAACTCTTCCTCATAAGCCCAGTCGAACGTGCCGTTGATTAACGACTTCGTGCCGTTGGTGGTCATGGGTGTGATCGCACCACTGGCATAGTCTTCACTGTAGATATTGTTTTCTGACACATAAGCTATCTTTTTTCCGTCGGGAGAAAACTTTGCAAACATCAGCGACGATTCCGGCAAGGTCTCGCCAAGCTGCCTGAGCCCGCCGCTTTCAAAGTTAAAAACCCAGTAGTCGCCACGTGTATTCAGTCGCCACACCTTTTTGGTGTTCGTGAACAGCAATACCTTTTGCTGATCTTCTGAAAAAGAAAAGTGTTCGATTTTCAGGGGTTCGGAGGCATCTTCGGGGGTAAGCTGGTCCTTCGAAATCACCACTTCCCTTTCCTTATCGGGAAGCGTATAAGTCACCAGTTCATTTTTTTCAAAGCGGTAATACGATTGGCCGTCGTTGGCCCAGTTAATCTGAGCCTCAACGCCCAGCGTCAGCACTGCAAAACAAAGCACTGCAAAAATCCGAAAAGCAATCCGGAAGATGGAGGATAATTTTATAGTTTTCATTGGTTGATGTTTTTGATTTATTATCTATTATTAATTGAATTTTTATTTTAATATCGCCATAAGATCAGGCTGCACAAAGTAACGGTTTATATAAATAGTTAACGAACGTAATCATATGTAATTGGAATAAACCGGAAGCGTTTTCATCTCAGTATTTTTCGCTCATCAATCATTTTATATTGATTCACAGGCACAATCTTAGTTCTTTTAATCTCATTTAACGAGCGAAACTCCATTTTTTCTGCAGTGCCTGTCCACTCAATGAAAAAATCAAATTCGTTAAAAGTCCTTTCTTTTCGACCAGTTAATGTAAAATCAGATTTACCATTAATTCTATATCTGATTGGCGTGTTTTTTTTCAAATTACAAATTTTATGGTTTTCCCGCTCCGGAATGCCAATCACCGCAGAATTTGCCTTATAATCAATGTAAAGCTCATAAATACCATTGTCAGATTTCTGAATCTTAAATATTTCGAATGACTTTGGCATTTTTATTTGCCTGAAGGCTAATATACTTCTATCAGAAGCAAGAGATTCCATGCCTATAATATCCTGAACAATGACCAGATCGGCAGTTTGTAAATCAGGCAATTCTGTGGTCTCAAGCGGTAAAACAAGCGTCTCCTTCTCCAGATAACCCTGCGAACTGGAGTACTCGGTTTCCATATAGTGAAACAGCCTTCTGTTTTCTGGGGTGTATGAAGACTTAGTAAAAATCTCTTTTGATTTATATATCTGTATTACATCAATCATTTTGTGATGTGGTTTTTTCGCTCATCAGGCAGATACTTTCAAAGACTTCATTCTCCGGGCATTTGTATTTACATTTAGTCAAATACGTAGCTTGATAAAGTTTATATTTTTACTGATTTGGATTCAAAGATAGGGATTTTGGTTATTAAAAATGGACAAGCCTTTAATACAGTATCTAAAGTTCAATAAAAATAAGGCTTTAAGTTCACTACGAACTAACTAATAATGATGATATATTTGATATCTGTCAAACCAAAGTGTGTTAATGACTGTAGTCTATTATTCTCTTCATTTCTTTTATCGAATTAGACCAGTATTTAGTT
>JASMTJ010000575.1:0-1685 GCA_041694335.1 Bacteroidales bacterium | reverse complement strand
TTAAATAGTTGCCATTGGCCACTCGTTATACTCCTGAAATTTAGTCGATAACTTATAAGCAATAAAAAAGCAGGCCGAAGCCTAATGCCGATCAGTTAAGAAATTTTTAGCGATCGGTTGACCGATCCGGCAGAGCCTTCAAAATCCATAGTCAGACTCTCTGGCTATGGATTTTTTTATGTTTTTAAGTCAAGCGTTAGATCAACTGCAAGAATTTACACCAGATGATTTCAGTAAGTTACCTGATTTGCTGGAGCCTGAGTTAATCGAACAATGTCTGCAGGATACAGGCGTTACAACCGTACGGAAGCGACGCTTACCCATGGACTTTATGGTGTGGGCTGTTGTTGGGATGGCGCTTTTTAGGGACATGCCGATGCGGCAATTGGTTTCGCATCTTGATTTAATGTTGCCTGGTAACAGGCCCTACGTTGCACCAAGCGCTGTTGTTCAGGCACGGCAACGCTTGGGCGCTGACGTTATGAAACGGATGTTCGAACTTACTAACAAGCTGTGGTTCGATAAGCTACCAACGTCTCATTGGAATGACCTATCGATTTTGGCAGTGGATGGTACGATTTGGCGTACTCCTGATACACTCGAAAACAGTGAGCGTTTTGGGCGGACTGCTAATCAACGCAGAGAGTCTGACTATCCTCAAATTCGTATGGTTAATCAAATGGAAGTCAGCAGTCATTTAGTGACTGCAACGGAGTTTGGCAGTGTTGCAGAAGTCAGTGAAGTTGACTTGGCAGCTAAATTCATTGAACAAACCCCTGACCATTCGCTGACTTTATTTGATAAAGGCTTCTACGCACTGGGTCTGCTAGATCAGTGGCACCGTGCGGGTGAAGAGCGACACTGGCTTATCCCGCTCAGAAAAGGTGCGCAATATACTGTAAAAACATCATTCAGTAACACCGACAAACTGGTGGAAGTAAAACTATCGCCTCAGGCAAAAAGAAAGTGGGATAACGCACCTGAAACCGTTCAGGCGCGATTGGTTAGTAAGAAAATCGGCAAGAAGGATGTTGCTATATTAACCTCAATGACTGATACGATGCGCTATCCGGAAGCGGATATCGTCGACTTGTACGCCCACCGATGGGAAATTGAGCAAGCTTACCGGGAAATGAAACAATATATGCTCAAGAATGAACTGACCTTACGGAGTAAGCGTCCTGAGTTGGTTGAGCAAGAGCTCTGGGGAATGCTCGTGGCATACAACTTGTTACGATATATGATGGCCCAGATGGCTTACAGCCTGAAACACGTAGAGCCTAACCAAATTAGTTTTAAACAGGCCTCCCACTACTTGGTTGGCCAACTACACATACTCGTAAATATCTCTCCTGGCAAAATACCCAAAGTCATGGAGCAGATGATGGAAATGGCCAGTGCCTTTGTTTTACCTGAGCGACGAGAACGGCATTATCCTCGTGCAATAAAAAGGCGACCGCAACGTTATCCGATGCGGTCGCCTTATAAAGCCGCTAGCCATTAGCTTAACTGACAAGCATTACGCGCTGATGCGCGGTTTTTTTATGCCCGGCTACCGCAAAGTTAAAATTTCCTGTACCATGGCATTTCCGTTAAATTATGTAAAAACAGATAGCTATGATGGATATGCAGTCCATTAACGCGTTAGCCAAAAGCGATATGCTTGGCGTCAACGCGCTGATCGG
>JASMTJ010000574.1:0-1300 GCA_041694335.1 Bacteroidales bacterium | reverse complement strand
TACCCAGTTCATAGGTTTTGTTTTTTCCCTCGTAAGTCCACAGGTAGTCCTGGGCTTGTTCTTGTGCATTTGTGATGAATGTAATGGCTACTAAAATGATTGAAATGATTGCTGCTTTTGTTTTCATAATTACTGTCTTTTAAAAGTTTATTTTCAGTTTGATGAAGCAAAAGTAGGAGGGCTTAAAGCACTCTGAAAACAAAAGGTGACGAACCGGCAAATAATGGAGACGAACAGGAAATGCAGCAGGATAAAGAAGAAATCAGAATCTATCTTCCCAGATTCATAAAGTTTCTGATGATGATATTCAGATCATTAAACACATTATAGTTTCGGGCATAAAGGAGGTTAAGGCGCTGTTTGGTGTCCTTGTTCAGGTCGATCGAGGGAATTGCATCAGCAGGGGTGAGAATACCTTTCGATAATGACGGAAGAGAAAATGAACCGTTATTTAGTTCGCGGTTGTAGCCTATCCAGGTGCGTTTCCCGAAAAGGACTAAGAAGATGTTTTTCAGATATCTGTGAGGTGGACGTACCAGAAACATCGTAACCGGAAAAGAAATTAACAAGCCAAGCGAGGTGAGTATATCCAGCAGCCTTTTATTTCTTTTGTTGTTTGGTTTAGCGATGGAATTAATATCAACAATAAACAGGTCACCAGTAGTGGTGATGCTGTTGCTTCCGATGATGCTGTAGCTTTTTGGAGGAGCAATCTTATAATCGACTTGCATTTTTTGCAAAGAAGACATCTGGTCAATAATGTCCTGTGCTTTCACATCTTCGGCGCTGAAAACAATCTCATTTATTTTGTAAATTCTCAGGATTTCTTTTACTTGCTTGAGCGTACCCAGGTAGCCATGGTTTTCGGGCTGTTCTTCAGAAACACTCACCAGTCCGATAAACTCGGGATTCGAATAGGTCTTTCTGATGATGTCTGTAATTCGTTCGCCTTCCTTTTCATCGGCCACCACCAGAAAACGGCGGGCCGGTTCTTTTCCAATCTGGTAGTTCTTCAAATTGAGCAGTTTAATACCATAGCGGATCAGGCTGCTCGACAAAATCCCCCAGGCGGCGCCCATCACAATAATGGCGCGGCTGAAGCGATACTCTTCACTTAGCAAGCCATAAGCAGCCAGAATAAACAACGTCCCGAAAAGATATCCTCTCACAATTTTATATAAGTACACAGGCCTGTCGTAGCCTCCACTAAGAAAAACCGAAAGCAACCACACCAAAATGTAGCTGGGCAACATGATGGTAACTAATTCGATAGGAAACTGACCTCCGCCTTCAGGAAAAA
>JASMTJ010000573.1:0-2061 GCA_041694335.1 Bacteroidales bacterium | reverse complement strand
GGTGCGGATAAAGCTTATCGTATCGACGCCACGCCTGAAGATGCTTTTTCTGTGGCTTCGGAGCTGGCTGCGTTCATCAAAGATCAGGACTTCGATATCATCCTCGCCGGGATAGAATCGAGTGACTACAACAATTCGGCTGTGGGCGGCATGCTGGCCGAAATGCTCGACCTGCCCAGCATATCATCGGTCTCCTCACTGGATATCGATGGCGATGAGGTGACGCTGGGTCGCGAAATTGAAGGCGGTAAGGAAACGCTGAGCACCACTACCCCGTTTGTGGGGATTGTCCAGAAAGGGATAGCCATCGACCCAAGAATTCCGGCCATGCGTGGAATTATGATGGCCCGCAAAAAGCCGCTCGAAGTAGTCCAGCCCCAGGGAGCAGAAGCTCTGGTGGATTATACGGCGTTTGAACTGCCTCCCGAAAAAGGCGATTGCAAGATGTATGACACAGAAAACGTGGATCAACTCATCGAAGATCTGGACAAAGAAGCCAAAATTCTCTAATCAAAAACAGAAACTATGTCAGTATTAGTATATACCGAAAACTGGGAAGGAAAATTCAAGAAAAAAACGTTTGAGCTGGTTTCTTATGCCAAATCCATTGCCGACAAGATTGGCTCTGAAGTGACAGCGCTCAGCATTGGCAATGTTGCTGATGACGAGCTGCAAAAGCTTGGCCAGTATGGCGCAGCAAAGGTAAAGCACCTCGAATCAGACATCGACACGCTCGACAACAAGCTCTTTGCGGATGCGATTTCGAAAGAAGCTGAAGCTGAAAACAGCGGCGTGATTGTCTTTTCCGACAACTTCACCGGAAAAGCCATTGCCCCGCGTGTTTCGGCTCGACTGCAAGCAGGCTATGTTGCCGGAGTGGGTGCCTTGCCGGAATCTTTTGAGCCATTTGTTGTCAAGAGCAAAGTCTTTTCAGGGAAGGCTTTCGGGAAGGTAAAGATCAATTCAGAAAAGAAAATCCTGGCACTGCAAACCAACTCTTTCGACATTGCAGAAAATCCTTCAGAGGTAGCTATCGAGAAAGGATCGTTGGAAGGAGAGGCGACCACAAAGCTAAAAGACGTGAATAAGGTTACCGATAAGATTCTCCTCACGGATGCGGAACTAATTGTCTCTGCCGGCCGTGGAATGAAGAGCCCGGATAACTGGGGTGGCATTGAAGAGCTGGCCACAGCGCTCGGAGCAGCTACAGGATGCTCGCGCCCGGTTTCTGACGATGATTGGCGCCCACACGAAGAACATGTCGGACAAACCGGAAAAGTGGTGGCACCTAACGTCTATTTTGCCTTTGGCATTTCAGGAGCCATTCAGCACATCGCCGGAATCAGCGGAAGCAAATACATCGTGGCAGTCAACAAAGACGACGAAGCACCCATTTTCAATGTGGCCGACTTCGGCATCGTGGGTGATGTTAATGAAGTGATTCCGAAAATGGTTGAAGCGGTAAAAGCCCGCAAAAACTAATTTCATGGAAAAATAATATTTTTATTACTGCGCTTTCCTGAGAGGAGGCGCAGTTTTTTTATACATTAAACCTCACCCCTCATAACTTAAAATGGTTAATTCATACAGATTTTCTTTGAATTCAAATATTTCTTTCATATTTTTATAATCCCGTAGAAAGAAGATATTGGAGCAGTAGATAAATCACTAATAGTTCAAAAGCCTTTTCGTTTTGAGAAGAATGAATAAAAGCCTCCTGATCCCTCTTTTCCTTGCCCTTTTGCCGGCAACAGCAATCATTATGTTACTACCTCCTTTATTTAAAAAATATGAAATTTTAGAAACGGCGAAGCACTTAAAAGATAAGTCAAACTCTTGGGTAGTTTATCATGATTTAGATTTAGATGGACAAAACGAACTCATTAAAACGATTGATACAGAAATAGGAAAGGCTGCGGTTATGGTATTTGAATACGACGGTACTCTGATCAGTCAGTATAATTATTCCGGTCATTTTTTGATTAGAAATCGTACCATTACATTCGGAGATTACAATAATGACTCCATAGATGAAATGTATTTTTTTACCAGAAGACAGGA
>JASMTJ010000572.1:0-4745 GCA_041694335.1 Bacteroidales bacterium | reverse complement strand
AGAGTTTTAAGCAGTGCAATTCACGTATCCGTCTCGGCGACAGCCGCATTAAAGTCAGAAAACTCTTCGGCCTGATCTTCCCAACGTTCAATGCTTGCGGACAGGACCTCAATTAACAGCCTATTGGTGTCATAGTCGTCCACCAACTGATCCATCAGCTCCAATGCTTGCTTGTAGTCATCCTGAGTCTCGATATGAGCCACAAAAGGGACTTGAGCCAGCGCGTCTCTGATCTGAACAAAAGCAGGCGATAACATAGGCTCACTCCTTATTGCGGCAGTGCTTGTCCGTCAGCCTGTCGTATTCGGCGTGACTGCGAATGTGTTTCACGTACATGCGGTTATCACGGAATTCTATTAAGGAAATCATAGCGTTCTGGAACCACTTGACACCAATCAAATGTTTGATGGGTATCCGCTAAATGGCATCCGGCTTTCGACGAACATAGACTTTCTTAAGAGAGATGGAAGTACTGATAACATCGCCACCTCCCGTCCCGACCTTCTAGCGTTTATTCCAGCTCCGGGGCAGTCCTCCAAATAGGCATTCCGCTAACCGAAAACAGAGTATTTTTCGCCTCCATTCCTTGCCCGTCGCGAACATCGCAGTGGAAACAAAACAAATTGGTATTTCTCCATAGAAATAAGAAGGCCACTATGACCTCCCAATAAGGGATTCACATTAATGACTGACTCAACGACTTACATACGGGTTGATTTCGTGCATAAATCCAGACTCCATAACAGGCCAACTTCCGTAATTGATAAAATTAAGCGCATTAGCCTCAACTTTTGACTGAGCCAATTTTCGAGACTCATTATCCCGCCCTAAAATTCGAAGTGCGCATATTTTTGCTGAATCCTTACCACTTTGAGCAACTATATTCATGAGACTCGTCTTATCCATCGGCTGACCAACCTTTTTCTTAGCGAACTCAGTATTTATAATAACTGGATACCTATCGTCATCACAAAAATCAGCGATATCTTTATCATAAGAAAACACAAAATCCAACACCTTTTGGTATTCGCCCGCACGAAGAAAAAGGTACGTCTTATTTATAATATAGCTAGACAGAGGCAAGCCACAGTCATAAGCTTTATCAAGATCCTTCTCAGCCTCGAAAAAAGCGCCTTTTCGCGCCAATATATTATATCTTGAATTATAATAATAATCCTCTACAAGGTTATGCCTAATCCTCTCAAGAGAATCAAGATAGAAATCAAAATTTATATTACCAACATCAAAACTTCCGTTTTTTGCGACTTCGACACTCAAATTCAAGTCAAAAACATCATGAATAAACTCTTCCGCATCATACTTAACTCTAATCTCATCACATATCTCTTCTGCTTTCACAACATTTTTTTTGTACCCTAACTCATAATTGCCTCGTGCGAGCTGGTATTCAACACCCTTATTTTCAACACTGTGTTTAGAAAAGAAACGATCCAGTATAGCTATTGAGTCTTTATCACCATCTAATGCTATAACCTTATTGACCACACCCAAGAGACAATCATCAATAGCACACCGTCTTGCTGAGGATGAAAATTCATACATCTCATACAGCGACCCAATGACAGACTTGAGCTCTTCGAACCTACAGTTATTGACCAAATAATTACACTTCATCCTATGGGCATTTATTGACCAAGAGTTGTCGTTATATAAAGAATCAACAAATTCAGAAAGCTCTATATTTGACCCCCCATTTTTTTCTTGGTATGAAATCAAATCGAACTTTAGAGACCAAGCATCATTATTTAAAGAAGGATCAACATTTATGGACCGATCTACAAGCTGCATCAAGTCATCTAACGACACATCCTTTGAGCCTCTTTCAGACTGAATAAGCTTAAATCCAGATCTAGCCGCCTCTCTATACAACCTTGGACTATACTGAATTTTTTCAACCATCTTTTTCAGATACAAATATCTTTCTCTGACATTAACTTTAAATCTAGCTGAAAGAAGATTGCTACCAACATCATACCTATCAATCCCAATTAGCTCCGAGCACCACCTAACCGCAGCTGACGAATTTCCTTGGCGATCAGAGAGTTCGATCAATTTACGTATATAGCTAGACTTACCTCTAGGATCATCAGAAGAAGCCTTGAACTCTTCACATAACTCGGTCGCCTTTTTTAATTCACCTTTCTTAATATAGCTATCTATCTCCATTAAATTCCTAACATCATAAATACTTAATCCGGACGTCTCAGAATCTGGGCCGTCTATAAACTTGCCAATATCACTTCTCACATTTATACGCTTAATAGCCTCGATATCCTTGGAGATGACAGGATTACTCGATAAGTTAGGTTTATCTGTTACTATTTCCTCAATAGTTTTCCTGACTTTTGATTGTTTAATATTATTCTCAACATCCAAATAGTCCGAAACCAATTCTGAGTGCGCCTCAGCAAAGAACTCATCAAATCCATCTATCAACACTGGATAAACACGATCTTTCCACAGCAGATTCAACAACAAGTGGTTAACCTCATCGTCAGGACGAAGGCACCAGTAAACGCCGTTTTTCAGATAGTTTTCCTGTTTCACTAGAAAGTCCAGCACATCCATGACTGAACGATCACTACCGGAATACCCTAATACAATCAAGCCATACTCTTTGCACAACTCAATCATTTTATCTCTTATATTCTGTTCTAAAGACTCTGTTTCTCGCAACGTGCTTTTAATATCATCGAAAAGGTAATCCCCATGAAGCTTTATTATCTTTGGCCGTTTAGATGTTATCGATATAGAGTGAACCGAAGAGTCATGAGCACAATGTATAGGCCTTTTATTTGAAAAGTGATAGAAAGCCTCATTTAACAAGTCATCGAAATTTGTAGTAAAGACAGTATTTATAAAACCCTCATCCATAATAGACGTCAGATATGCATAACCAATTGAGGGCAACCGTCCATCAACTTCCTTCTCGATAAATCTCCGCCTTTGACTTGGGAGATCATACCTCTTCTCAAACAATGATGAGTAGGGATTAATTGGATTAAACCAACTCGCACATTTGGAATCAAAAAAACTATCTATTTCGTATTTTCCATCTTCGCAAGATGAATCCTGGCTCAACCTTTCATAAAGGTCTTTTTTCCATACTTCAATTAACTCACCTGCAGTCCTAATTCCCGATGTCACAGATGCGCCTGACCCTAACAACAAACTGTAATTTGAATCGCCCTCTTCACGAGTAGCCAGATGGTTAATTAGATCCGAAACCGTTCTGAGCTTATGCTTCAGCTCACCCGAACTATTAAATAATTCTTTTGCTTTCATAGCTACCACCAATCATCACCTATCAAAAAAACAAAACCCAATCGCCGGACATAGAACTCCAAGACACTTAAGATTCACAACTTCTTCACATCATTGCAAATTCATAGGATAATAGAGGCCACTTTTTTGCTTATAAAAATGCGAAAAGCGAATAAGGACCTGTCAACATAAATTTAGCGACGCAAAATACAAAAGACTAGCAACGAACGACGTTTAGCGAGCCATCCAGCTCTAGACAAAAGACCATCTTCTAAAATCATCTGGAAAAATCGATATTTTTTCCCTAAATTTTATAGCCTGATGGGCTTATTAAGGTCTCATCACCTGAGCTCGGAATTAAATCCCTAGCTTAAACCCATAAAAGCAAAAGTATCCGCCGTCACCAATTGAATTACTGGCAAACTCTACGATCCACCCCCATCTATAAGCACAGCCCTCTAAATCCACTGCCCAGGAGCCCTAAGAAAATTTGGACGGTGCAGGACACCGTCTCATTTTCCGTTTAATCTATTGAGATTATGTATATAAAAAGACCTGACCGATTCCAAGATGACCTTTTCCAATGAGCTAGCGACGACATTCACAATCCGATGCAAATTTTATCGGGGGAAGAACCTAAAGATTAGATCCACAGCCACCCTCCCAGCTCTGCATCTGAACTATGGTAGTTTGATAAATGCGGCGACAAATGCCAGAAGAATGCTGTGATAAAAAGGAGCAAAAAAGGCGGAAAACCTGCGAGAAATACATTCGTCATCCTTAACCGACGCATCAATCCGTTCCATATGACTACACATTATCGAATCCTGCACCGGCCGACTAGCCGCGCAGTGTAACTTTTGGTAAGCCACATACAAAAACGCCACCCAATTTTTCAGGTGGCGTTTTATTTTCTGCAAAAACAACCTAGCCATACCCGATAGGCAAGCCTCACACCGTCAAATACCGCCGAATCAATTCATCAGAGAGTCCCCCAATCTCATCCTCAGCAACCCTCCTACCCCGATCAACAATCGCAAACCGATCCGCATACTTCCGAGCAAACGGCAATTTCTGCTCAACCAGCAGCACGGTAAGCCCATCCTCTTCAATGAGTTTCCGAATCACCTCCCCAATCTGCGCCACAATATTCGGCTGAATGCCCTCCCCCGGCTCATCCAGAATCAACAGCCGTGGCTCAATCACCAGCGCCCGGCCAATGGCCAGCTGCTGTTGCTGGCCGCCGGAGAGGTCGCCGCCTCGGCGGTGTTTCATTTCCTGGAGTACGGGGAAAAGTTCGTAGATGCGGTCGGGGATTTTCTTGCTGCCGTCTTTGCGCACGGCCAAGCCGGTACGGAGGTTTTCTTCCACGGTGAGCATGGGGAATATCTGGCGGCCCTGGGGTACGTAGCCGATGCCCAGGCGCGAGCGGTCTTCGATTTTCTTTTTGGTGAGTTCCA
>JASMTJ010000571.1:0-3244 GCA_041694335.1 Bacteroidales bacterium | reverse complement strand
TTTTTCCTTATATTTCAGTATCTTGAAGCTGGCAAATTAGTTCGCTTTTGCACTGAAAAAATACTGAAAACAAAGTGAAAAAATACTCCGCGTTCTCCAGTCAACTTTAAGAGGCTATGCTTCAGTTAGACCCATCCTTTTTGGCGTTTTCGCGCAGGATTTTGATCGTCGACCTGGCGCGCTTAGGCGGCTTCACCAGCCGGTAATGATTTCGCATCGCCTCAGATTCATGCCCACCTTTATCGTTTTCGCCTTGATTGAGGAATTCTTGCGTCAGGCCTTTTTTGCGAAGATCCTGAAGACGATAAAGATCACCATACCCAGCCTCTCTGCAAGCCTTGCGCCAGGCACTCTGTAGTGTCCGATGTCGAATATGGCTTGCCCTCGACCGCATATCAAAATACCTTGGATTTACAAGAAGGTATGGGCTGATGATTTGCTGGTCTTTTTTGAAATCCAAGAACCATTGCCAGAGCTCCGCTAGCTCCTCGTTCATGTAGAGATCTATCCCTACCATGGTCTTGTGTCGAGAGAAACGAATCACGCCATAGGCCAGCTCGTCGTCTACCAGCCTTGGTTCCGGAAAGATCTCTCCCTGGCTTTCTTTAATTGTTAGTACGTCAATGGGTTGTTGACTCATCATGTAGATCAAGTCACAAGCCTTGGCTCGCCAGGTGCCATCCATAATTCTTCGGTTATGTTTGTGGATACACAATCGCTCGGTGATTGCCTTGTAGGCGTCGTCAGGAACCAAAACCTGTCTTTTGGGGATGACCGCTTTTCGAACATCAACGACCGGGTTTCGCTGGACGATGCCATCATCCACAGCATGCATGTACACTCGATTCAGTGTATTTCGTAGTCCATTGTAGTGAGTTGGCTTGGTTAGCCATGGAGAAAGCAGCTTCCGAATTTTCTGTACGGCATCTGGAGCAGAAAGGGGAAACTTGGCATCGTCAGATGCCTCCAGTTGTTGACAGTCTGTTGCGTAATCTCGTCTCGTTGGGAGCGCGATCGGTTTTCCCTGGTGAGGCCCGCGAATGGCGAAAACTTTGCATTCTCCCCAGGCAATTTTCCCGTCCGCAATAGAGTGTCCAAGTACCTCCGTCCTCCATGTGTGCAGATATTCTGACAGTGAGATCTGTCCGCCGGGTTCAAGCGGCACTGACAGTGCAGAGAGACGGTTTGCCAGTTGTTCGCTTCGCCAGTTATGAAGCTCCCGCTCCCACTGCTCATTAATTAACGTCCAGCGTCGGATTGCCTGGGCGCGATTTTTAGTTTTGAGTGTTGCGCGCCGGCCGGTAGTAGGATGCACAACGAAAAAAACGCCGTGGTTATTAATATAAAGGCCTGGGAAGTCTTGCAACCACTCATTTCCGGGTTTGCGTGCGCGTGCTGCCATTAATTAGTACTCCTTTTCATTAAAGTGCTTAAGAAATTCAATGTCTTCGTCACAAATGTCCGTTCTAGCTGCCATGCGGCGTTCCATTTCAGGAATGTATGTGTCAAGGTCAATCTTCCAACTTTTTCCGATCTTACAAGCGCCCGGAATTTTCGGTTGGCCATTGTCTTCAAATTGAGAGCAATGCCGGCGAATTGTGGAAGGTGCAGGTGGCTGGTCATCACCTTCGAAAACAATATTCAAGAATCGATTAATAGAAACGAGTCGCATCAGAAGTTGTCATCCCCTGTTAAGAGCATCTCCGACAACGCTTAGATAAGCGAGTTAGGTGATAAGTGCTCAGTAACTAAATAAATACCTTGAGATAACAATACCTAAATTCGACTAAAAGCAGCCCCTTGTAATTGACTAAAAATTGAATTTACAGAGCTTGACATGAGGGGGCGTTGTGTATACGCGTGATAAGAAAAAGTGGGTCGTGCGGGTTATGCCGTTCCTCTCTGGCGCCGGGGTTTCTGGTTCGGTAAAAACGTTAAGCTGCAGGTCGCGGAGGTGTCGCTATCCAATTGGTTAACAATAAAGTCCGATGCTTTTTGGCATTTACCAAACGAATTTACACCAGAAATCAATAAATCATGATCTATTATGTTCTTAGGGATTTTATGGTCCGACAGTACGATGGCTGATACAATATTCATTTCCTGAAGGGCATAAAATCGGCTTGCACTGTCAGATGAAATATAAACAGGTAAAGATAAATTATTTCTAGGTATTACCTTTAATAGCTCTTGGTGCGCCTGTACTTTTTCGGGCCAAAGAATTCTATCCAAGTAGTTTTTGATAAACTCTCTTTCCACTAATTCTTGAATATATTTGTTGCTGAACAATATCGAAAAGGCCTTGTTAATCATTTGATCACCTATTTTACTCTGTTATAGGTTTACATCCATTTGAAAGGATTGGTTTCAGAGGCTGTTTCTTCAGACGCTTTAACCCGTTCCGGCGTCCAATGTGACTGTGCTCGGATAAAATCGGACTTGGCGCCACCATCTTTCCTAATAAGAACGGAGACCTCCACTTCATAGAAGTCTGAAATCAGCTCTGAATTAGTAACTATTTCCTGAACCAGTTCGTTGATCTTTTGTGTTGTCATCAGATGTGCCTCTAATCCTTGGTTTGTTAATTAAACTACACCAAAAGAAGGTTGATGCAACAAAATAATTAGGAGTCTGGGTGGGGGTTTAAGTGATCGAGGAGAGTTATCAGCCGGCTTCAACTAAATGCCGTATAGGCCGGCTGCTTGGGATCTACTATGGATGGTTTATTTGAGCATGAACTGCGTTAATCGTAATAGCGACATTAGACCTCTTCGCAGTTTTGAGGAACTCAAATTCATTTGGAAGGAGGACCGGTGTAACAGCACAGTAATACCTGATTGGCAGGTCCAATACGCTCTCGTCGGAACTCTTCTGTAACAGGAGCGCTGATGCAATTTTCTTCACTACCGGGTTATCGACATAGCATTCGTCCTCTATGCAGGCATTAAAGAGGTTTTTCTCCCGTTCAGTTAACGACTCGAAAATTGTATCACCGTCGAATATGATCACGCCGTGGCATGCGAGGTCCCGAGCCTCCTGATCATCGGTACAAGGGACATAAAAGCCGTCGATATCACCCTTGGTTGCCTGTGGCGAAATAAAGACCGGTCGGCCATCCTCCATATGATGGATCATGGCCTCTCCGATACTGGAGTCTGCAATGATCGCTTCATTATTCGCCTTGCGATGTTTATCCGACATACTCAAAACACTGAAAACACACATAAGATCTATTCCTTTCTTG
>JASMTJ010000570.1:0-2326 GCA_041694335.1 Bacteroidales bacterium | reverse complement strand
AGCCACAACAGATTCGGGGGATCATAAGGTTTATAATCCTTCCGGTCTTTTGATGAGTAATAGGGAAGGTTATGAGTACGAGATCAGACCGAATGGAGTTGTTTCCGGGTCTAATATGGTAAGTCCGGGGGCGGCAGACGATGAAATTGATGTTGCTTCATTTTCCGGCTATATCGCTGGTGATTTGTTGTCATTCGCAGCAGAGACATTGACTGTAACAAGAGGTAGTACAGACGGGTATATAATTAACTCGGTTGTTGCGTATGATAATGCAGGAAGTGCAGCGTTGAAAATCGTGGCAGGTACTGAAAGCACTTCTTTCACAGAGGAAAGAGACGTTGCAGGCGGACCACCATTGATTGGTGCTGATGAGGTCGAAATTGCGCAAGTGCGTTTGACCTCTTTAACTGCAGGTGCTGTGACTGAGAGTCAAATATATCAGGTTCCGGGACAGCATCAAGAGCGTTATGATTTCCCTGTTTTCGATGTGAATCCTATTGGGATGGGTTCAAACGCTGATGATCCGAATAAGGTAAACGCTTATATAGAATTTTCTGACGCTTTACCAACAATTCACACCGGTAGCGCTACAAAGAAAGTTTATGCGAAATATTACATCCCGACGTTCGCAGAATTTAAGAGAGCGCTTGAATGGACTCCGATAGAAATGAGTCATAGTGTGTCCAGTTCTGAATATTATTCTGGTGCAATTAGTTCTGTTTCCAGTTCTCTCGGACAGGGCGGTTTTACCGTATATCTTGATGACGGCATTACAGATCCTATCATCGGGGAAAAGAATAACACGCTTACTTTTAAGTTCTTTCCTTCGAAAACAAAGTCTGCTTACCAAGTTTCTCAAGGTATCGTTGGACTTGCGAGAACGTTCCCAGTCGGTGATCAGATACAGGCAAGTGTAACTGTATCCGGTGAGAACGAAACCGCTGAATTTTCGGGGTAATGAATGGGACTTGATGTAAATAAGTTCGTAAACAGTAAGTTTGATACAACGACAGAAGAGATAAAACTTGACTGTCTTAAAGATTTTTTTGGCAAAGGCGAAAAACCTGTAATTAAGGTTAAAGGTTTAACAGGTGTTGAACTTGGTTTTGTAAATGAATCGATAGACAGATCAAAGGCTGTGAATGACATAGTTGAAAAGCTGATGTCAACTGTCGGAAAAGAGAAAGCCGAAGGCGTTTTCGAGGGCGTAGGTTTGTCTGATGAGACGCCTTCGGATATTGTTAGACGTATAGAAATAATGAAAAAAGGTGTTGTTGAGCCAGAGGTAGGGCACGAATTTGTTTTGAAATTTTGTGATCGTTTCCCTGTCGAATTTTACGAAGTAACAAATAAGATCCTCGAATTAACCGGAAAAGGGCAATCGTTGGTAAAGCCTTCACCCTCTGGCAAAAAGACAGCATAAAAAATGCAATGGCCTTGTGTGACGCCAAGGGGGAGTTTTTGTTCCGGGTGTTACCGGATGTTTTTCCACAGGGCTATTTGACAGAAACTGAGCAGCTGCTCTGGGGTTTCTTTTATGAGCAGAAAAATAACGAGATGAGGCAAAGGCGGGATAATGGCTAATCTTGAAAATACTCTGAAAATCTTATTTAAAGCCGATGGCGTTCAGAACGTTACCAACAAGGCTGGTAGAATATCAAGCAAAATTGGTGCGATAGATGACGCTGCAAGGAATATTGCACAGCCTTTTGCTAATGTTTTTGATTGGGTCGTAAAAATTGATGCTGCCATGGCAGCTATGGCGACAGGTTCGCTTGCGTACTCTATTAAACGTGCCGGAGATTTCGAATCACAATTTAGAGAAATATCGACTTTGTTTAATACTAATGCGAACAATCTTGATACGTTCAGACAGAGTATTGTGGATTATGCGAAGGACTCGACGCAATCTATACAAGAAATTAATGATGCAATTTATAGCGCTATATCTGCGGGAACTGATTATAAAGACTCTCTTGATCTGATTGAAGAATCTGAAAAGTTGGCTGTTGCAGGTAAGGCAGAATTGAACGATGTGACAAAACTGCTTGCTTCGACAATGAACGCATACGGCAAGGATATGGACGAAGTGCAGGCCGTGTCTGATCTATTTTTTCAGACTGTAAAAGAAGGGCAGACAACGATACCGGAATTGAGCCAATCGCTTGCACAGGTTTCATCAACAGCTGCGGGTGCAAAAATACCTCTTGAGGAGCTTCTTGCTTCTATTGCAACATTGACGGCTTCTGGTATGCCGACATCTCAAGCGATGAGTTCTATCAAGCAGGCAATTTCTAATATAATTAAACCGACAAGCCAAGCTCAA
>JASMTJ010000569.1:0-1260 GCA_041694335.1 Bacteroidales bacterium | reverse complement strand
AAAAAACCCGTTTTAGATATTGTCAAAAATTCATCAACAGGTGCTGCAACCAATATCATTGCAGGTTTAGCCGTTGGTATGAAATCTACCTTTTGGTCTGTTTTACTATTTGCAGCAGCGATTTATGGTTCTTACGCTCTCGCAGGATTTTACGGTGTGGCACTTGCCGCTTCGGCTATGATGGCCACAACTGCAATGCAATTGGCCATTGACGCTTTCGGTCCTATTGCCGATAATGCTGGTGGCGTTGCAGAAATGAGCGAACTTGACGATATCGTCCGTGAACGCACAGATATTTTAGACTCCGTTGGAAATACAACCGCTGCTGTTGGAAAAGGCTTTGCTATTGCATCTGCCGCATTAACAGCCTTAGCTTTATTTGCAGCCTATGTCACTTTTACAGGCATTGACGGGATTAATATTTTTAAAGCCGATGTCCTTGCCATGCTGTTTGTCGGTGGAATGATACCTGTTGTATTTTCTGCGCTTGCTATGAAATCAGTTGGTAAAGCTGCTATGGAAATGGTAAAAGAAGTACGTCGTCAATTCAAAGAAATTCCAGGCATTATGGAAGGCAAAGCCAAACCAGAATATGCAAAATGCGTTGATATTTCAACCAAAGCGGCCTTAAAAGAAATGGTTCTTCCAGGCTTATTAACCATCATTTCGCCAATCATCATTGGTTTCCTATTTGGAGCTGAGCCACTCGGTGGCTATATGGCTGGTGTTTGTGTATCTGGCGTCATGTGGGCTATTTTCCAAAACAACGCCGGTGGCGCTTGGGACAATGCCAAAAAATCTTTTGAAGCTGGTGTAGAAATCGACGGAAAAATGACATACAAAGGCAGCGACGCGCATAAAGCTGCGGTTACTGGCGACACGGTTGGAGACCCATTCAAAGACACGTCTGGACCATCTATGAACATCCTTATCAAACTCACTTGTCTCATCGGTTTAGTGATGGCACCACTCTTAACTGAACAAAAACACGTTGACACTGTAGGCAGCGACGACCAATCAGACAAAAAGGAAATTGTTTTAACCAAGGAAGAAGTCACAGCCAAAATCAACCTCAAATAATATACAATTCTTATTTGGGGCTTCCGCTGCTCCAAAGTCGCATCGGCGGGCTTTCGGCAGTCGCTTTCCCACGCTTAGTGGCGTGGCAAGAGCTCCAACAATGCCTCAATCCCTAAGCCGGGGCAACTTTCATAGGTTATACCAATTTGATTTTACTATGTCGTTAAGAAAACGAAATTG
>JASMTJ010000568.1:0-6399 GCA_041694335.1 Bacteroidales bacterium | reverse complement strand
GGCTGTGATATCACTCTGCAATCCTGAAGGGATTGAACTTGATGTGACCAGGGATTAGTTCAACCCTTTTCAGGGTTTTTGGGTTGTGGGCAGCTCTTAATTCCACGGGTTTTACCCGCGGTTAATGCCGTTTATCCACTTCGTGGTTTTTTTTATCTTTCATGGTTGCAGGGGTTGTATCGCCGGAGGCGATAAACAGTATTAACCCTGTATGCAATGCAGGGCTGTAGGCTGTGATATCACTCTGCAATCCTGAAGGGATTGAACTTGATGTGACCAAGGGATTAGTTCAACCATTTTCAGGGTTTTTGGGTTGTGGGCAGCGCTTAATTCCACGGGTTTTACCCGCGGTTAATGCCGTTTATCCACTTCGTGGATTTTTTTCAATCTTTCCTGATTGCACCATCATGCTTATAACACAAAACTCATAAATGTTAAAAAGCTAAAATTTGTATTCCATTTTTGATTAAAATATTAATTTTGGACCCGAAAACACTTTTAGTCGAATATTCATGGATAAGACGGATAGAAATAAGGAGATGATCATCGCTTCAGCGCGAAGGCTTTTCAGCAAATATGGTTTCAAAAAAACCACCATGGATGAAATCGCTTTACATGCCGGTAAAGGCAAAAGCTCACTCTACTATTACTACAAAAGCAAGGAAGAAGTTTTTGCAGCAGTTGTTGAGGAAGAATCGCAGCACTTGCAGGAAAAGATTAACACCGCCATCCTGAAAGAGGAAACAGCAAGCGAAAAGCTCAAAGCTTATGTCAAATCCAGCATTAAAACCATCCAGGAAATGGCGAACCTGAACGAGGCTATCCAGAATGAATTCCTGAGTAATTATGCATTCATCGAAAAAATAAGGAAGAAATATCACGAGCAGGAAACCGCTACCGTTCAGAAAATTCTTGACTTAGGGATAAAGAATGAGCGGTTTGACCTTCCCGACACCTCTTTCACAGCGCGCGTGATTGTGCGTGTTATTAAAGCACTTGAAATACCGTTAAGAATGGATATGCCTGAACGGGATCTTGAGGCTGAGGTGGAAAGCGTGATGCAGATAATTTTATACGGTATTTTGAAAAGATAATTTTTTTGGTCAATTTTCGACTATTTTACCTTTTTGTTCGAATATTAAAATAACAGATAATGAATTTTAGATGGAGTAGTCTTTTAAGAATGATGACAGTGGCAGTTCTTTTGCCTTCAGCAGCAACTGCACAGGAAGCTCAGCCACTAACAATTGAGGAGGCTCTTGAGGTCTCCTATCAAAACAACCCAACGATGCTTCAGAGCGATTTCCTGGAAAAGGAAAATGAAATGCAGCAGAAAGCAGCATACGGGCTGTATTTCCCAAGAATCACTCTGAACGGAAGCTACCAGGTAATGTCCGATGAAATTCACCTGGACTTAAATCCGGTAAAGGATGCCATTGTTCCGCTTTATGAAACTCTGGGGCAATACGGCAATTTTTCGGATGTTCCGAACCCCGATCCTGCCACACAGGATCAGATGCCTGTCCTGCCGCAAGAGCAATCGACACAGGCGGTCCGAAGTCAACTGATGGAAACGGCAGGGCTGCTCAACAACCAGGAATGGAACAAAACCATCCAAAAAGAACAGTTCGGAACGGTGAGTGCCAACATCAAGTGGCCCCTTTATATGGGAGGCAAAATCAAGGCCGCAAATAAAGCGGCAAGCTTGCAAACAAAAGCGGCCAGGCAAAAGAGCCGGCAAAACAAGTCGAAACTGATGAGCGAGCTTGTTAGCAGGTATTATGCCCTCAGGCTGGCCGGAGAAGTAAAAAACATCAGGAAAGACGTTCTTGATTTAATGGAGCAGCATTTTAGCGATGCCAAACGCCTTTACGAAGAGGGAATGATAGCTGAGGCGCAGATGCTCCATGCACGTGTTTACAAGGTAGAAGCCGAGCGTAAGTTTAAAAAGTCGAAAAGCGACTACTACATCGCCAACAAAGCGCTTCACAACAGTTTATCTGTAGATGAAGCCGGCGAGATAATAGCTGTTAGTAAGCTTTTTTATTTGAAATCAATGAAATCGCCGGGATTTTATATACGTCAGGCTTATCAGGAAAACCCTCGGCTGATCCAGGTCGCACTCAAGAAAGAGCAGGCTCACCAGCTGTACAAGGTTCAAAAGTCTGACTACCTTCCCAAAGCAGCTGTGGCAGGGATGTACGACATTTACAACAAGGACCTTTCGCCCTACATTCCTGAATGGATTGTGGGTGTCAACCTGCAATGGAATCTGTTTGACGGCCTGGCGCGCAGCAACAAAGTAAAAGCGGCTAAATACATGGAAGACCGGGTGGAACAAATACATGTTAAAGCCAAAGAAGATATCAGCACCCTGGTTGAAAAGCTCTGCCAGCAACTTGAGATGGATGTGGAGCAGATTGATGAACTGGAAGCATCGGCAGCGTATGCCCGCGAATACCTGAATGTGAGCCGCCGCTCGTTTCAGGAAGGCATGGCCACCTCTAAAGATGTGACAGAAGCAAGCCTGGCGCTTAGCAAAGTCCGCATCGAAAAACTGGAGGTGATGTATGATTATGTCACCACGCTCTCAAGGCTTCTGGAAGTGACAGGCCAGTCAGATGAATTTAAGCAATATCAACTATCAGAAAACACCGTATTTGAAAACGAAATAAACCTTACAGAAAATGAATAAGACAAAGAATATTGTTACCGGAACCCTGCTATTCGCATTGATAGCATTTTTAGCCTACACTGTTGTGCTTATCAACAAGCCCGAAAGCAGGCAGCTTCAGGGCCAGGTGGAAGCGCGACAGATAAAAGTTTCATCAAAACTAACCGGACGCATCGACAGCCTGCCCATCGAAAAAGGCATGGACATCAAAAAAGGAGAGCTGCTCTTCAGCGTGGGCAGCCCTGAAATAAAAGCCAAACTCCAACAGGCTATCGCCGGAAGGAAAGCAGCAAAGGCACAAGACAACAAGGCAGTGCAGGGAGCCCGCTCTGAAGATATTGCTGCGGCATTAAACGCATACCATAAAGCAAAGGCCGCAGCAGAGCTGGCCGAAAAAACGCATCGCAGGGTGAAAAACCTTTATGAGGATGGCGTGGTGCCCGAGCAAAAACTCGATAATGCAGAAGCCAAACTAAAAGCAGCCCGGAGCACCGCTGATGCTGCTAAGGCGCTTTATGAAAAAGCGAAAAACGGCGCACGAAGCGAGGATATCGAAGCGGCACAGGCTATGGTAGACAAGGCGGATGCAGTGATTGAAGAAATCCGTTCCTACCTCGATGAAACAAAAATTAAGGCACCTGTTTCAGGAGAAGTAGCCGACATCATCGCCAAAGAAGGCGAGCTTGTCCCTTCCGGATTTCCGGTGGTGACCCTGGTGGATTTAGAGGACATCTGGTTTAGCATTCACCTGAAAGAGACATTCATGAAATCCATTGAAAAGGGCAAAACCATAAAAGCTGATATCCCGGCTTTAGGACTTAAAGACGTGCCTTTCCGCATCAGCTATATTCATCCTTTGGGCGACTATGCCACCTGGAAGGCGACCAAGGCAAAGGGTGAATTCGACATCAAAACGTTTGAAATAGAAGCTCGCCCGGTGGACCCGGTTCAGGGGCTGCGTCCCGGAATGAGTGTTCTGATTGATCAAAAACAAATGGAGAATGACACAAAAGTCGGCACAGCAAAGTAATATGGATTCACCAGCACATCCCTTTCGCAATGTTCTGCTTCGCGAAATCAACCGGATTCGCAGCCAGTGGATTTATATCTTCAGCGCCATCATTCTTCCGGTAGTAGGTTTTGTTTTGCTTACCGCGATATTTCAGAGTGGCGTTGCACGTGAGCTCAATATCGCTGTTGTGGATAAAGATCAATCGGCCTTTTCGAGGGAAATACGTCGTGCCGTCGATGCCACTTCAATTGCGCATATCGCTGAAACAGCCAATAGCGAGAGGCACTGCTACAAATTGATGCGCCAGGGAAAAATCCATGCCTTTGTGTTTATCCCCGATAGGGCCTCTGCAAAAGTGCTTAAAAGCGAAGAGGTGCCTGTAGCCCTTTACGTCGATAACACCAATATTGTAACAGGTGGACTCCTTACCAACGGTATCCGCTCTGCCATAGCTTCTGTATCCCGAAAAGTAAAAGTCAGTTCTTACCTTCAGTCAGGGAAAAACGAGGATCAGGCCCGGGCCTTGGCGCAACCAATCAGGATTAAAGACCACGTCTTGTTTAATCCATTTGGAAGTTATGCGTTCTTCCTTTTAACAGGACTGCTTCCTTTGATGCTTGTTGTTTTTGTCTTGCTGAGCAGCATCCATTCGCTGGGAACAGAGTTGAAGTATGGCACGGCAAAGCCTTTGCTCGATAAAGCAGGAGGAAGCATCAGAATTGCTGTTGCCGGAAAGCTACTGCCCTTTAGCCTGATTTACCTTCTGCACGCATTTATCATGAACTACATCTTGTTTTTCTACATTGGCACTCCGATGAACGGGAACTTCACAACGATTGTAATTTCCGAGTTCATTCTGATTATTGCTTATCAGATGATGGCTGTTTTTGCAATCGCCATAACTTACAATATGCGCCTGAGCTTGTCGCTGGCCAGTGCTTACAGTATGATGGCCCTGACTTTTGCCGGTCTGACCTTCCCGCACATCGGGATGCCGGCAGTTGCCAGATGGTTCAGCTACATCTTTCCCTACCGGTTTTGGTTAGAGGCATTCATTGGTCAGGCTCTGAAAGCCGAGCCAATAGCTGCGAGCATGGAAGCATTGCTGCTTACCAGCGTGTTTATTCTGGTAGGATTGCTTAGCCTTCCTCTTTTGAAAAAACGCTTTACTAATGAACGGTTTTATGGAAAAATCTGATTTAACTGATGAAAAGAACCAAACCATGAAGAAAAGAATAAGTTTTTTAGAAGAAGCCGGGGCAGCCACTCTACACGAGCTCAAAAGGATTCTGCGTGACCCGGGAGCGGTGCTCATCCTCTTGCTGGCAGTCATCGCCTATCCTGTCATTTATTCTGTGGCCTACCAGGGAGAAGTGCTCAGAGACCTGCCCATCGCCATTGTTGACAGAAGCAACTCGATGATGAGCAGGACCTTTAGCCGGATGGCAGATGAAACGGATGAGCTGGAAGTTTTTGCTGAACCTGAAAGCATGAAAGCTGCAGAAAGACTGTTTTACGACGGTGAAGTGAAAGGGATTGTCCTTATTGAGAAAGAGTTTCAAAAGAACATTAACGCTGGCAATCCTGCTGTTTTAAAGGTTTTTGCTGATGGCTCTTATTTTCTGTTTTATAAGCAGGTGCTGAGTGGTGTCATGTACAGTGGCGGCACGCTTGGTGCCGGAATAGAAATACAGCGCTTAATGGCCTCCGGTGAGCACCACGAGCAGGCAAAGGTTTCCCGTGATCCTGTTTCACTTAAGTTGAAGACACTGCATAATCCATTTGGAGGCTATGGAGCTTTTGTAATGCCCGGACTCATGATTGTGATCTTCCAGCAGACGCTGCTTGTAGGGCTGGGAATGCTTGGCGGTACAACCGCCGAGCATCGAAATCCTTACTTCAGGGAACCATCCCATCAAACAACACAAACTATTATGGCCTATGTTTCTGGAAGGTCAGTGGCGTACCTTCTGCTTTACATCCTTACCGGAACAATCATCTTTGTTTGGGCTTACAACTGGTTCAGCTTTCCGGATAACGGCAGCCTTTGGAACGCTTTTATTCTTTTTGTCCCATTTATCATGGCAAACACATTTTTGGGGATGGCGATAGCCACCTTGTTTAAGCATCGCGAAGAGGCATTTCTCTTCATCGTTTTTTTGTCGCCAGTGGTGCTGTTTCTCTCAGGGATATCATGGCCGGCAGAGGCTATCCCTCCTTTTCTTTACAGTATCGGTCACCTTTTCCCATCCGGGTATATGGTGCCGGCCTACCTCAGAGTCCGCACCATGGGAGCTTCCGTTGGGGAAGTGAGTTATGAACTGTCAGGCATGCTCATACAAACAGCTATCTATTTTCTGCTGGCCGTATGGGCCTTAAAAATACGATTCCGGAGCATTGAGAAAGATGTGCCGGAGCAAGAAATCGCGTAAGCGATGCGAATCCGCCCCCGGATTCGTGAAATGTTGGTTAATAAAATCCGGTATGCTTACCGGAAAGTCCGCCGGAGGCTTTGTGCTCCGGCGGTTTCTTTTGATCCATCCGTTTTTAACTGATTTGTTCTATATTTGAAAAGTTTATCATTAAAACCTCAGCCAAATTATGGAACAGACAAACAAACAGTTCTTAAAAACATTGCGCATAGTTCATGGAGCTCTGATTATTGGGCTAATCAATTTTTTAGTGATCAGTGTCATTTTTAATAACCTTGATG
>JASMTJ010000567.1:0-5689 GCA_041694335.1 Bacteroidales bacterium | reverse complement strand
CGGCAACTCATCCAGTTTGGTGCGGCGAAGGAGGTACCCGAAAGGGGTGATCGCACTCGCACTGGCCAAGTGGCTGGCGACAGAGGCGGTGTCTTTTTTCATAGTACGGAATTTCACCAAGGTGAACGGCTTTTTGTTGCGCCCTACCCGCTCCTGGCGAAAAACCGGTGAGCCGGTATCAAAAAAGCCAATAACGACCAGAACCAGCAGCACCGGAAGTCCAAACAACAAGCCCAACAACGAAAAGAAAAAATCAAATAACCGAATCAACATTCATTCTCCGAAACAAAACAACGCCGAAGCCCTTCCTCCACCGACAGTGGTGGCTCCCAGCCCAATAGATTACGTGCTTTGGAAATATCCACCTGCAACGAGCCCAGCAAACGCTGGGCAACGACTTTCTTACCCAACAAACCGGCACCAAACATCAGCATACCCGCGGGCACGGGAATCAGCCGAGCAGGCTTACCCATGGCCCGGCCAACGCCTCGCAGCAATTCACTGATGGAAACATCCTGGCCATCACCGGCAAGAAACACCTGGTTGGCCGCAGCGGGGTGGTCGATACACGTAATGATCAGATCAACCAGGTTGTCCAAAGCCACGAGTGAGCGCTTGTTGTTTATCGCACCCAAGGGGAGCGGAACACCTTTCTGAACCCAGCGCACCAGGCTACCAAAGTTACCAGGAGCATCTGGACCATAGACCAAAGGTGGGCGCAGGATAACGATCTCCATCCCAGTACGCCTCTGAATCTCCCATAGACCCTGCTCGGCTTCCGACTTGGATTGGGCATAGGGCCCTTCCGGCCTTGGTGAATCAGTCTCAGAAAACGGAGAAGTGTTTACGTTGCCATTCACGCCAATACTGCTCAGAAAAACAAATCTCTGAACGCCCGCATCCGCAGCTTGGCGGGCAAGGTTCAGAGTGCCATCTACATTCGCCTTTCGATACTCAGCCAAAGGATCCAGCACCCCATCATCGATAACGTGGGCACGGGCGGCAGTATGAACAACAACATTTTGCCCCAAAATTGCTTCAGCCAATGTCTCATGGTCATTGAAGCTTTTACAGACCAACTCTTTACCCACACCACAAGAGCCAGACCTTCTAACAAGACATGTCAATTGACCTGAATTAAGAGTTTGGGCTATTCGTCTGCCGACAAACCCACTTGCGCCAGTCAACAACACCTTCTTAGCTTGAACATTACCCTGCTCACCCATTAAAACAATCCCACCAAGCGCATAGCAACCAACGCGAATCTTTCTGAACGTTTGCGCCGCAATTGGTTCGCATTTTTAAGCATGAACTTAAAACTGGTAACCCTTTCAGGGGAATCCGGCGCCACCAGTTGGGAAATAGCTTTTACCTGCCGGCGATACCAGTGGCTGCGAACCATTTCCAGCCTTTTCAGAATAGCTTTGAATCCCTTATTCGTGCCTACTTGGTTGCTTGAATGCTGGCGGTACATCATTGAGGGCTCAGAATCGATACACCAGTGGAATCCATTGTGGCGGCAGAATGCATAAGCGAGCCAATCGTGCAGGACAATCTTGCCCAACCCCATGGAATTATGAATAAGAAACTTCTGGAAAGCCTGAATGGAGGCTCGATTGAACACATACGTACAACCAGGCCCGGCCGCCTCAAAAAAATAGTCAAATTTACGCTGGGGTTGTGATTTTCTGATCGCTTGCTTTTCACCGCATGGCCAAAAAGCGACTACGTCGCTAGAAACTACGTCGGCTTTCCCGTCTTTTATCATCTGGCAGGCACGAGCCAACTTATACTCCAACCAAATATCATCTTGATCCGCAAGTGCCACCGCGTCGAAATTATCCAGATCACATTCTTTTATAAGCCGAAAAAAATTAGGACCAGCACCACCGAAGCGTCGACCAAATGGCAAGGGCTTTATCCTCGAATCATTCCTGGCGAGAGCTGCCACCATTCCTTCAGTATCATCGCTAGAAGCGTCTACACTGACAAAGATTGTTACCTCAACTCCATGCTGGGATAGGATACTGTCAACCTGTTCAACCAGCCATTCACGCCCGTTATAGGCTGCCAGCAACACTGCGACTGTAGGAAGATCTGTCTCAGTAACCGATATATTACTCTCGCCCATACTGGTCCCTTATCCTCACAATGTTATCTTCTCCCAAGCATGAACCCGACTGCACTTCAATCAGCTCCAGCGGGATAACCCAGGAATTCTCCAGGCAATGCACCTGCCCCACTGGGATATAGTTCGATTGGTTCTCAGTAACCAGAAACTTCTTTTCCCTAATGGTCACTTTTGCGGTACCGCTTACAACACTCCAATTCTCAATACGGTGGTGGTGCACCTGTACCGAATGCTTGGCGTCGGGCTAAACCAATATACGCTTCAACTGATACGGCCCACTATTATCAATTGACGTATGTGGATAATGTGGCTCAAAAAGAAAGTCCCGGAAAAGCACGGCCTTGCGGTGAATTCTTGAATAAAACTTTCTGGCTTGTGTGCGGCTAGCGCAGCCAATGATCGTTTACGACAGTGCACAATCCCCGAATCCTAGGCGATGGCAGAGACTCCCGCTGCAGGGCAGTACATCTCGTGGTGAGTCATACGATGGGAGCTTTTCCTCCAACCTTGACGTGGCGTGCCCTCTACGTTTTACAGCTTTTATTCCTTGAAAGCTTAATTTTATCTAGAATAAAAATCGGAAAACAGTAAAAAATGACCACAAACACAATAAGCCCCAAGTATATAGGAAAACCCTCTCTTACTATAAGTCTTATGAAAACAATAGAAAAAGAAGCCGTAACGACTGCAATCTCAGGCCTTGATTTCAAAACAAAAAACCTGAGCGCCATCAGAAAAAAACACATCAAAGCTAAAATTACAACTAGACCAAAGTACCCGTAAAAAATAGATTCTGTAATTATGTTAGAACCTAAACCATATCCACGATCAACTAGATCCGCAATGTAAACACCAGCGAACTCGAAGTGTTCTAGAAGCTGCGCCCTCACAGGTTGCAGCAAACCTAAACTCAACGCAGCAGAAACATCCACAATACCACCATGTCCAACGTAACGATCATCGCTTATCATCAGCGGCAGCGTAATATAAGTCTCTCGAAATTCTCCGATCGCATTAATGTACCAGGGAACACCGCTAACAATATTATCCGATCTAATTATGCCAATTAACAAGAAACCCAGAATAACCAAACTCCCAGGTATTATAAACAATGTTTTTCGGTAACAACAAATACACACGACCATTGGAACCAAAGCGACCATTGCCGCAGTCCTGCTGCCACCTAAAACATCAATTATTATGATGAGCACATTTGGCAAAAAAACCCAATATCTCTTTTCAGAGAAAAAATATAACACACTCAATGCAATCAGCAAATAACTAACATTCTTTATTTTGTAAGGGTCACTCTGAGAATGATCATACATAAAAGCACTAGAGGCGTTAAGACCCTTTACGTTAACAAAAAAAACATACAATAGGTAAAAGCTAATTGCCCACCATAGAACCTTCAACAAAGGAGAAATATTATAATTATATTTAAAGAACCCGTTGGCAAGGTTTTTAGAATGGTTGACCGAATAAAGTATCGAAAAAGTCGATACAAAGACGAAAACCAAAATATGTGAAAACAAAATAGAGTCGTTATCGATTCCCCAAGAATAATAAAAATCTATCTCTCGAACAAAAAATGAAGGCAGGACCAGATAAAAAAAGCTCAAAAAGAGCATCCAAAAAATTGGATTTAACGTTACTTTGTAGCCACTCCTGTAAACATCCATGCAAATAACTAAAACTATTAATAAGGCTGAAAGTCCGGGGATGATTTGCTGCACTTAGATGATTCGCTCTAACGATAAAACTATTGAAAAAATGATCTTTCTCGCCATCCTAAAGGACTGTAATAAGTAATAAATACGTTTAGATTCTCCTAGACTTAAGATGAATAGATCAGCATGATGGCTAGCCAGAAATAGTCGGCAAGACCCAGTGAAGTGGTTGCTTAATTTCGTGTTTGATAAAGCAACTTGATTAATTATCGATAGTCTAGCAGGGGTGCTCTTCCGACTAACATTATTTTGATGAATTCGATATGATGCCACAACGTGGGGCCAAAACGTCACCGCGTCTCTACTTAGGAGCCGTAAATAGAACTCTCTGTCTTCCACTAACAGGGACTCATCGTAAAAACCCACGACATCGTACGCAGACCTTCTGATTAACAGAGTAGGTCCTACTATAGACCACCGCACCACCAATTCTCTAACTATGTCTTTTCTTAAAAGATCATAATCAGCATTATATAATGTCTTCATAGCACTATCAGCTATTTTATGCGAGTGTTCGTTTATTAACTCTGCATCTCCTACACAGGCAAGTTTTAAATTATCGTGCTCTAATAAATCCACTCTATCTCCCAAGCCATCGGGTAACAGCACGTCATCACTTGCACATAATGTTAGATACTCCCCCGAAGACTCACAAATAAGGCGATTGAGCGTTTTACAAACCCCTTGGTTTTCTTGAGTAAATAGTCTTGCGTTTATGCCGGCGTTGCGCTGAAGCCATTTTTTAGCAACCAAATATGAGTCATCTGTAGAACCGTCATCACATAGCAATATTTCAATGTTAGGGTAATTTAACCTAGTTAGAGCATTTAGACACTCTTCCAAATAGAGCTCATGATTAAAAATAGGGACTATAATACTAACGAGGGGCTTCAATTTTAAACACCTATTTCACAGAAATTGTGGGCAGGCAAAACCGATTCGTGCGTTTACATACCTACTGTCCCGTCTGGCTAATTCCTTAATCTACTGCTTGCCTCTAAGGACTCTGACCAAGGCGCCAGTCTGCAGGTGTGGTGGCTCCACATCAAAGACTGGCAACACAGGCTCAGAGCCCTCAGAGGCAAGCCCTTCGGGAGCTCCTGAAAAGCCGAACAGCGTCGTTGCGCTGCCTCGATTTGGAACCACCAAACCCTCACCAGCACGCCTAGCTCTTCGGCTTTTCAGAAGCTCAGTAGGTTAAGGAATTAGCCAGACGGGACACTACGTCCTGAATCAGTGACTCCGCTCGCCAATATACACGTCAGATCACCCTCTTCGCCATTAAGGGACGAGAACTTGATGAGATTCTGATTTTGAGGTCAGGATGCAAAGAGTGGAAGCGACCGATAGTCCTGGATTGATTAATATACAACCGGCCGGCAAGGCTCAGACAATACCAGGCCGGCCCGGTTTACGATCCGGGAGTCATCCTCCGTTTTTTGTCCGTTGTTGAGTTTGCCTATCCGGCGGAAGCAAAACCCCGATAAAGATCGCGGTAAACCGTAAAGCCCGGACAGTGTCGGCCAAATCGCAGGATCCACTGCCGGCCACTGTGCACCAGGCGGCAGGCCATGGTCATGATTTCCTGCATCACAGTTCTCAGGCGGCGACGCCTGGCCGGGTGGCGAACCGGTGCATCCGGGCCGGTCAGTCGCAGACCCATCCAGCGCAACACGTTGTAGCCCATCGTCGCGAAGGCCATGACCAGGTTGTTGGTGTCGAATTTCCCGGACGGAAGTCGTTCCAGATCCAGGTCGGTCTTGAACTCGCTGTGGAACTGCTCACTGGTGGCGTGATCGCTGTACAGCGCCATGATGTGTTGCTCGTC
>JASMTJ010000566.1:0-5258 GCA_041694335.1 Bacteroidales bacterium | reverse complement strand
TGAAGTGGCGTGTTTCTTCCGGTTCAATCACTGCATCAATATATCCGTAGGCTGCCGCCACATATGGGTTGGCAAACTTTTTCTTGTATTCTTTCACTTTTGCTTTGCGCATCTCATCCGGATTTTCAGCATTCTTTATCTCCTTACGGAAGATAATATTCGCCGCTCCTTCAGGACCCATCACCGCGATTTCGGCAGTAGGCCATGCAAAAACAAAGTCGGCGCGCAGGTGGTGCGAACACATCGCGATGTATCCACCTCCATATGCCTTTCGCAGGATAACCGTAATCTTCGGAACGGTAGCTTCTGAATACGCATAAAGAATTTTTGCTCCGTGACGGATTACACCCGCATGCTCCTGATCGATGCCCGGCAGGTATCCCGGAAGGTCTACCAGTGTGACCAGCGGAATGTTAAAGGCGTTGCAGTAGCGAATAAATCTTGCCGCCTTATCCGACGAGTCCACGTCAAGTACGCCGGCAAGCACCATCGGCTGGTTAGCCACGAAACCAACAGTTTGACCGTTCATCCTGGCAAAGCCAATGACGATGTTTGGTGCAAAAAGTTCCTGTATTTCGAGGAACTCAGAATCGTCGACCAACCCGCGGATAATATCCCGCACGTCGTAAGGAAGTTTAGGATCCGTTGGGATGATATTGTCGACGTTGTATTTTCTTTTTGGTGTTTTCTTTGGAAAAGGCTTCGCCCTGTTTTTGTTGTTCCAGGGAATAAAGCTCATCAGTTGTTTAATCTGGTCGAAAGCCTCATGCTCGCTCTGTGCGTAGAAGTGTGCGTTACCGGTTGTTTCGGCATGCACGCGGGCACCACCGAGGTTTTCCATCGAGATTTCTTCACCCAATACGGTTTTGATAACCTCCGGTCCGGTGATAAACATCTTCGAGATTTTATCCACCACAAAAACGAAGTCGGTAAGTGCTGGCGAATAAACCGCACCACCGGCACAAGGACCCAGAATCACGGAGATTTGCGGAATAACGCCGGAGGCCTGCGTGTTACGGTAGAAAATCTCTCCGTATCCGGCCAACGAGTTTACCCCTTCCTGGATACGCGCACCCCCTGAGTCGTTAATGCCGATAATTGGCACCTTCAGGCGCATGGCGTGATCCATAATCTTGGTGATCTTCTTGGCATGCATAAAACCCAAAGAACCACCGGCTACGGTAAAGTCCTGGGCATAGATGCAAACAGGATGACCACTGATGCTCCCGGTACCGGTAATGACACCATCGCCCGGAAGATGTTTCTTGTCCATGTCGAAGTCTTTGGCTGCGTGTTCCACAAACAAGTCGTACTCATGGAACGAGCTCGAGTCGAGCAATGCCAGGATACGCTCGCGCGCGGTCATTTTTCCTGACCCTTTTTGCTTCTCAATTGCTTTGTTGCCACCCCCTTGCAATGCGCTTTGCATGCGTCTTTTCAGGTCGCTAGTTTTTTCCTTTAAAGACATAAAAACCTATTTTAATGATAGTTTTATTTTATCCGAAGTTAAAACAAATTTAATTAATAGTCAGTAATTTGTTTTCAACTTTACAGCTTGCAATTATAAGGACAATCTGTTTACTAACAGCTTTTGAGGTTTAAGAAAATGCTTAATTATTACTTAAAAAACATCTTTACTGGTGTTTACAGGCGTTAAAAAGAGGTTTCTTAAAGGAAAATGCCGGGGCTTGACTGTTTTGTTTTGATTATTTTTACCAGTTTAAAAAGCAATTTTTTATGAACATTGAAGAACTCAGAGAATACGCCTTGTCTTTTAAGTCCACTTCCGAGGGATTTCCGTTTGATGAAACCACATTGGTGTTTAAAGTCGCCGGAAAGATGTTTCTGCTCACCGACCTCGAAGAGTCGGACCGGGTGAATGTAAAATGCGACCCGGAGCATGCAATGGAATTGCGTGAGCGTTATCCAAAGTCGGTGTTTCCCGGATATCACATGAGCAAGAAGCATTGGAATACCGTGATTATGAACCAGGAGGTGGATGATGACCTGCTGAAGGAATGGATTTCTGATAGCTACCACCTCATTGTGGCTACCTTACCCAAGAAAGTGCAGAAAGAGTTGAAAGGGAGCTGACTTTTTTTGCCGGATGTGCGATAAAGTGAGTGAAACCATAAAGAACACGAAGGAGGTACGAAGCGCACAATTCTATCTGGTGAGCTATTCAACCCTTATCAGGGTTGGGAACTATTAAGGCAATCTTTTTCCACCGGGTTGTCACCCGGTGCTATTCACATTAAACCCCGATGGTTCGGGGTTGATGCATCAATTAACAATCTGAGGTAGATGTAAAATAATCCCCGGAGGGGATTGAATACGAATAGCCCTGTATGCAATGCAGGGATCCGGAGATTGGTGATGAGATGAAGAACCCTGAAGGGGTTCAATAAAATTGTGTTCTTTGTGAAACCCTTAGTGTACTTGGTGGTTAAAAAATAAAACCACAAGGAGCACAAAGGAGACATAATGTAGTACACAAATTATTCAACCCCTGCCTGACTCAAAAGGGTCAGCCGTTCGGGCTGGAGTTCAATCTCTTACTTGCATAATAAAGAAAAAGGCCGGTTGCCCGGCCTTTCGTTTCCTGGTTTTACTGGTTTACCTTTTCGGCAAACTCCTCTTCGATACGTTTATTCACCGTATCGCATCCATAATGGAACATCCTGTTGAGATTATCCCGGTCTGTATGGATTAGTCGCAGTGCTTTTGGCTCGTATCCTGCCAGCAGTGAGAAGGCCTCATCGCGGGCTTCATCGGCGCTGTTCACACCGTTGATGCCAAACGTATTCAGGATGCCGGCCAACTGCTCAAGGTTGGTGGCTTCGATGAGCGGCTTTTGTTTTTGCTCAAAGGTCTGAATACGCTTCTGCGTGTTGGTGTAGCTTCCGTCCGTTTCCAGCGCCCATGATGCCGGCAGCACCAGGTCGGCCTTTTCAGCGGTAGCAGTCATAAAGTAATCCTGGACCACCATGAAGTCCACTCCATCAAGCCATTTTTCTACTTCAGGCTCCACAGCGCATCCCACCGGGTCTTCACCAAAAATCAGCATATTCTTAATCTTCTTGTTCTCCAGTAAGGTCAGCGTATCTTCACTTGATTCAGGAATGGCTTTCACTTTCCACACCTTCTTCATCTTTTCAATGATATCCTTATCCATGGCATGGTTGCCAACCACTGCATCGTTGCAAACACCCATGTCGAAGAGCCCCTGCGAGTTGTTTTTCTCCTTTAGTGCGAGCAGTCCGCTGGCTGTTTTGCCCAGCTTTCCGGTGATAATGGCCATATTTCTCAACTCGATGGCTGTGTTTGCCGAGACTTGCTTTTCAGAGAAGATCACTACTGTTTGGTCGGTTTCATTCATCGACTTCACCAGTTCCACAAAGTGATCCATGCAGCAAGGGCCTGCTTCGGAATAAATGCTGTCGAAATCATCGGCCAGCACACTTTTCTTAAACTCGTTCACATCGCTCACATGATCTTTGAGGAAAAGTCCGTTTTCCATTCCTTCCGAAATCAGGTAACGGTTCATCGCTTTTGCAAAGTGATAGTATGATTTCACCTGGATGGTCTGGTCCGCTTTTCGGGTCATCGGGCCATCCTCTTTGTCTGAGATGTAAACCACTTCGGCACCTTTCTTCCGGGCCTGGTTGACCAGGTATCCTGTTAAAGGATGGTCTTCTGCCAGATCAGTGCCAAACACCACCATCTTTTTAGCTTGCTTCAGCTCTTCGAAAGGAACATTATGGCGGGCAATATCGGCATAGCCATCGCCACGTCCGGCGTAATGGAAGCTGTTGATGTTATTGGTTTGCAGTCCGGCGCGTGCCAGCTTTTGCGCCAGGTACATCTCCTCATTGGTAAGGCGGGCCCCGGCAAAGACGGCATTCTCATCGGGAGCCACCCCAGACGCTTTCTTATGGATGGTTTGGTAGGCTTCCTCAAAAGAAATCTCCTTCCACTCGCCATTCACTTTCAGCATCGGTTTTTTGATGCGCTTCATGCTGTTCAGGGCAGTGTATCCGAATTTGGCCTGCGGACTGATCAATTGCTGTGGGTTAAACTCGCCGTTGAGGCTTTCGGCACCGTAGTAAAAACCGTTACGCTCTTTGAGTCCGAAGTGGAACCCTTCAGATCCGTAGAAGTCAATGGTGTCGATGGTCTGCGTCTGAACCGGTCCGGGCTTGAAGGCCACGTTTTCTGAGATAGCACCTGTTGGACAAGCCTCAATACACATTCCGCACGATTCGCAGTTGGTGTCTTGCAGTGCGTCGCCCATGGTCGGAGCCACGTAGGTATCAAAGCCACGGTTTACAAGACCCAGTGCATTGGCACCCACCACCTCGTTACACATCCTGATGCAGCGTGAGCAGAGAATACATTTGTTGCTGTCAATCTCCACATACGGATGTCTGAAGTCGACCGTGTATTCGTTGTAATGTCCTGCATACGAGGTTTGTTCGGCGTCATATTCGGTAGAATACTTTTTCAGGTCGCACTCGTAAAGCGCATCACATCCACACTCCAGACAGCGCTGAGATTCGTGCAGGGCCACCTCCTCATTAGCATAGCCCAGCTCCACCTCTTTAAAGTTAAGTCGCTTGTCGGCTGGCAGCGTTGGCATCTCTTCGCGTTTCTGCTCCACGAACTGCCCTTTATAATCTTCCACCTTTTGGTCTCTGAAGTTTTCTTTCTTGCTGAAAAACTCTTTCTTTGGTGGCTGGATGTCGGTTTTGCCTTGCAGCCACTGATTAGCGCTGTGCGAGGCGATTTTCGCCTGTGCTATGGCTTCAATAATCGTGGCAGGCCCTGTTACACCATCGCCGGCAGCAAATACTTCCGGAATTCCCGTCTGGAGGGTCTTGGCATTGGCGTCAATATCGCCCCAGCGGTTCAGCTCCAGTTGTCCCTTCTCAGCGTTTTTATTGATGTCGTCGATAAAGTCTACCTGCGTCTTTTGTCCGATGGCCGCCATAATGTAATCTACCGGCAAATCAAACTCTGATCCTTCAATCGGTATCGGGCGACGTCGTCCGGACTTATCCGGTTCGCCCAGCTCCATCTTCAGCAAAGTAACTGAAGTGGCGTTGTTGTCTTTATCTTTATTGACGATTTTCGGGTTGGTGAGGAACAGGTATTCCACCCCTTCGAGTTTCGACTCGTGAATCTCAATGGGGTTAGCGGGCATTTGCTCTTCAGCACGGCGGTAAATAACGTAAACCTTTTCTGCATTACAACGCATG
>JASMTJ010000565.1:0-1070 GCA_041694335.1 Bacteroidales bacterium | reverse complement strand
CCGATTATGCTTATTTTTTCTTCGTTGAATACCGCGATTTCTTTTTGCTACTAGTTGCGCTGCATATTTTTCATAACTTCGGGTATTCAGATTGCTTCGTGTAGTAGTGATTTTTCTGAAATTATGATCAAAATCTCTTTCGAAAGTTGGGAGAGATACAACGAGGTCATGCACTATATCTGCAAGGCTTGTTAAGAGAGATTTCTTATACTGCAGTGACGGAAGGTTTTCATTGTTCAGCTGTTGATACTTACCTTGTTCTATATCCGTGCCTTCGCTATTGAGCGGATAAACCCATTGGCCGTGCGCAAGCTTGTTCCGTATTTCAATCACATTCCGCAAATCTTGCTCAAGGATTTGTTTAAGCACTTCATAGCGAGCATTGGCAGTGAATGGCAAAGTTTGATCATTCAGCGGTGCTGAAGGCACGTTGTAGTGCTTTCTAAAGGCTATCTCTATTACTTTAAGCCATTGATCGAGTTGAGTCGACTGAGCGACGACTGTCTCTCGTTCAGCAGAAACCAAGCCATTGCTCTCATACAACAATTTTCGCAAACGGTCTTCAGCCCATGCTCCCAGCAATAAAGCATAAAGACTGACAAAGGACTTTATAGCCGGCTGATTTTCCTCTGAAATAGCTGCGCGAGCAGATAATGCAGAGTGGTTCAGCGCTATTTCAATTGAGTGGATATTGGTTACATGAAATTGATATAGCTTATTATCCGTTGCAGCCATAATTACTCCCCGCCGCCAAAAGGCACTTTATCCAAATGCCCTTTGGCGGTAAGGAATCGAACCTTACTAGACTCTTACCTCTCGGTAAGCGAGTTTCCATTACTCCATCGCCCAAAAGCAGTTTACCTCTCCAAGCTCCAAATTTCGAGTATCGCGTCGCATTGAACGGCATAACGCTGAGGTAACCGGCGCCGTAGCGACAGCGAAGGGAACCAAAAGCGCCACGCTTTTGGCGTCCGGTTGACCGCCTGGTGTACGCCCAGCATGGGCATGAACTAATGGGGTGAAAGTCCCCTGTGGGAAGATCACCGTTCAATGGGTTTTACCCGATTGAA
>JASMTJ010000564.1:0-2211 GCA_041694335.1 Bacteroidales bacterium | reverse complement strand
AGCATGAATGATATCGGGCTTCCCATGCTCACTGACGTAATCTGCCATTAACTGCCTTGCCGCGCGAACGAACAGCCAGTAGTTGCCGTAAGGTAGGCGGGGCAATGCCGCAAGCACTTCCTTTCGGTAAGTTAATAAGCTCGCATCATTTTCAAAGTAAGGGAAGCTAACTTCTGGAGAGCCTCGGAGCAATGAGCGAAGTGATTTCATTTGCGGAGAAATCACACCGACTTTGTGACCGTGATTTAAAAGGGCAAGTGCCTGGTCTCTGAAAAAGACGCCACCAACATCACTTGGACTTTTTGGATACCAGGAGGGGAGGAGGAGGATGTGCATTTAATCAGTCGTTTCCAAACAGTGGTTAAAAACCCGCTCCAATAGCCTGTCCACTTCATTTTCGCCTACAAAGTCACGTTCAGTCGCCACACTCGGAAAGTCCCGCTTGATTGTCGAAAAAGCGGCACCAGACAATAGCGATTCAAAGCTTTCGATCATCGTAGTTGATGTTTGACCTCCTAGAACATCTCGAACTTTTGGCTGATACTCGATCGCCAAGACATGTGCGCCAGATATTTTGGATATAATGCCAGCGTGAAGACGGGTAACTAACGAGAATTTAGCTTTAGAGCAAATATTTAATAACTGAGCCACAGATTTCTTTCCTCTAACCACACGCAAAGAAACCGGAACACAACTAGACTCACCGTATTTTTCAAGAAAATCATCAGAAGCAAACTCATCCAAAGGGTAATTTGTATTAAATACAACCACCTCTTTTATACCTAACTTTTTAATCAACCTATCAACTAGGTCGACCATATTGGATAGATATTCCTCATATTTTCTGGAATCTTTTACAGGCCATCGATCACTATAGACAGAAGCGAGATTTAGCAAGAGAGCATTTTCTTTCCTATGCTCAGACCCAAGAGAACATTCAATCCCAAAAGCAAGATCCGGACCTACCGATGACCTGTCAAATCCAAGAATTGTCTCACAATACTCCTTTGAAGCACGGTCCCTAAAAAAAACTCCGTGCGCCAATTTTAACGACTCCAGTAAGTGACTTTTTCCGCCTATGGTGCTAATTGGCGCGGAGCCTACACCGACAAAATAGTATGGAACTCCCAAATCCTTGGACAAACAACAAACTGTCTTTAGAACTCTCGGCCATCTTTCGAAGATGTCCATCACAAGATTACCACCACCAACCAACAACACATTCGAGCCTCGCAAAATCTTTTTAATCTTATTTATATTCAAAGGAGGAAGCGCCATGAGCCTTTTTGAATATCTCCAGATTTTATCCAGCCCCTTTCCACAACCAAGAGGTAAACCACTATATTTGCGATTAACGGCGACTTCTCGTACTCGGTGTGTTACCCCCAGCGCTTCAAGCTCTTCGTTGACCCCAACATTTCCCAGCGTAAGAACTGTGACATCCACATCCTCACCTAAAACTCGATAAATTGAAGAAATTAATCCGAGAAGTATTGCGGTATCACCAATAGATCCGCCATTATAACTGCCAAATATTGAAATTTTCATTATTTCCACTCAGAAACTACAAATGAAGCGGCAAAAGGCAGCAGCAGTCACTTCAGCTGTTCGGCCACTCTCTGACAATCGCTTACGGAAAGGTATGCATGCATCGGCAAACTCAAAACCACCTCAGCCGCAACATCCCCAACCGGCAGCTCAACCCCGGAATCCGCCACAGCAGGCTGCTTGTTCAACGGTATCGGGTAATGGACCGCAGTCGGCACCCCAGCGGCCCGCAGTTTCTCCTGCACCGCCCCACGGTTTTCAACCCGCACCGTATACTGCGCCCAAGCAGAAACATTGTGCTCTTCAATAAACGGCGTGGTAATAATACCGGCTTCGTTAAGCAGGCGCGTATAGAGCTCAGCTACCTGGTTTCTCTGCTCAATTTCCTCCGCGAGGATCTCCAGCTTGGGCAACAGAATAGCGGCCTGTAGCGTGTCCAAGCGGCTATTCACGCCTACGCGAATATGGTGATAGCGTCGGTCCTGGCCGTGGCAGGCGATCTGGCGCAGTACGGTGGCCAGCTCGTCATTATTGGTAAAGATGGCACCGCCGTCCCCGTAGCAACCCAATGGCTTGCTGGGAAAAAAGCTGGTGCAACCAATGGTGGTGAGGTTGCAGGACTTCTTGCCTTTATAGCTGGCACCGAAACTTTGAGCGCCGTCT
>JASMTJ010000563.1:0-1534 GCA_041694335.1 Bacteroidales bacterium | reverse complement strand
AGGCCAGCAGGATTTTTATATGATTCGCATGTGTGGCTTAACGGATTTAAGGGGAATACAACCATAAGAAATAATTAGGACACAGTTCCGTGAACATTCCCACGCTGACTCAGGAAATCCGGGAAAAACAGGATGACGGTGTAATTCAGGCGAATTTCGGGTTAAATAACCGTAGGTGCTGAACGACATCAAAAAAACCACTTTTGCACTACCTGTTAAATGTACTTAATCGTATCTTTACTCCTCGGAAACCTGCCTAAGGGGGCTTCTGAAAACAAATCTATATTCTCAAACGCATGAAATATTTACTTTGCCTCCTTCTTTTTATCCTCGCTGGTTGCGGCAGCATGCCGGATCAGTACGAGATCAGCGAAATTGATTTAGTCCCGGAAGGCATCACTTATTCTGAGCGTGAGGATGCGTTTTACCTTACCAGTATAGCAAAATCCAAAATTATTAGAATTGACCGCAGCAGCGGTGAGCAGCAGGATTTTATCACCTCCGGGGCCTACGGCTATAAACCCGGTGTGGGCATCCTTGCTGACGACGAGCGCAAGCTGCTTTATGCCCTTGGCGGATACTACCGGCTGGCCGACTCGGTTTCCTCGCTGTTTGTTTTCCACCTCGAGAGTGGCGAACTCCTCCGCAAGTACGGCGTCCGCGGAAGCGAGCCCCATTTCCTGAATGATTTGATTATGGATGATAAGGGGACGCTGTATATAACCGATACCAAAGATGCCTCCGTCTATACTCTGGAAAAGGATGCCGATTCATTGCAGCGTTTTTTTAAATCCGACGAAATCAGGTACCCTAACGGTATTGCGATTTCCGATGACTATAAAAAACTTTATATCGCATCGCACATTCATGGCGTAAGGGTTCTTGACCTCAGCAGCCGGCGCCTGCTCAATGTCCCCGATACGGCAGGCCTGTCGCAGGGTATCGACGGACTGGAGTTTTACAGGGGCAACCTGTATGCCATCCAAAATGGCGTGAAACCTCAGAAGCACAATTTCAGAAAATTGCTGCTCAACGAAGATCAATCAGACATCACGGAAGTAGAAATTATTGACGAAAACAATCCGCAGCTCGACCACCCGTTGACTTTTTGCATTGCTAACGGGACGGCCTTTGTGATTGCCAACTCTAACCTGCAGTATCTCGACCAGAGCAACTACACTTTTCATGCTGAGCATCGAACCAAACCCACCGAAATTGTGAGCTATAAGTTGAAGCCATAACATTACAGTAAAGCAAATTCAAACAATTACCACATCGCATTGTAATATCCTGTAAACGAATAAGTAAAACATCATTTTGCCGGGCATGAAAAACCGTACTATTTTGTTCGCGACGGGCTTTGTCTTACTCTGGAACTCCGGATTTATCGGAGCCGAGTACGGGCTGCCCTACACAGGTCCGTTCACGCTCATATTCTGGCGCTACCTGGCGCTGACGGTAATGGTTTTTCTATTTCTACTTGCAGGCAACCGGTTTCAAAGGGTGTCCTGGTCGGTGATTTTTCCAAATATGC
>JASMTJ010000562.1:0-5611 GCA_041694335.1 Bacteroidales bacterium | reverse complement strand
GCTAGTAGAATCTCGTTGATCGTGTAAGCGTTATTGCCGTTTTGCAGAAGGAGCAGCTTCCCTGACGTATCTGAAGTGATAATATGGCAATCCGCCCCGCAAGAGCTCTTCATGTGCTTCAGGAAGGGTTCAAGCAGGGCGATATTTTTTCTGGAATGCCAGGTAAACAGGACCAGTTTATGTCTTGAGCCTGAATTTTTCATTTTCATTGCCCGTTGATTATGCGGAATCTTGCACGGTAATTTGTAAAAGCTGAAAGCCTTACAGGATCTCTTCCTGTCTGGATTTTTTTGGTACACCCGCCCGGGGATGGTCTTTCGATCGTCACTGACCTTGGGGTGACCAAAACACCAACTGTACACGCCGACGGTTATTGGGGCATGATTTTCACACGCAAAACCAAAGAAAGTCACGAAATGGGAAGAACCAGGGTTATTCCCGCTTTGAGTAAAAGTTAGTCAGCAGCGGATGGTACAGTAAAACGTGAAAACCTATAACTCACTCACGGAGAGCCACTGATGTTTGGCGCTGATATAACCGTTGTCATTCCCGCACATAATGCTGAAGCATTCATAACTGAAGCTTTGGACAGCATCAATAACCAGACTGTGCTTCCGCATAAGGTTATTGTAGTTGAGAATGCTTCCAAGGATGAAACCTATTCCTGTGTGGATCGGTATGCTCTGGAGTCGGTTGTGCCTATAGAGCTAATCCATACCGACTGTGCGGGTGTATCCAATGCGCGAAATATCGGGTTCAACTTTGCTGACACCAGATTGATAGCCTTGCTGGATGCTGATGATGTCTATATGGATGACTTTATTGAAAAAGCTATCGATACATTCGTTCGTGATCCGGAGTTGGTGCTTTTTTTCGGTAACAGGCAGGCGTTCTCCGGCAATGAATGGCATGAACACGGCTTACTCGAAAATACAAGGGTGATACGGCTTCCCGGTTGTAAGCTAGGTTGCGCCAGAAAAATAACCGGAGGCCTCTTTGAAGCACTTCTCTACGGTAATTTTGTTTCATGTTCGGGAGCCGTTGTAAGCCGGGAAGCCTCTTTCAAGGCAGGTCTGTTTCCAACCAACTTAAGAAATTCAGAAGATCGGTTTTTTTTCTGTATGCTAGCCTTGCAAGGAGATGCAGCATATACATTGTCGACCACCCATGGGTACAGGGTTAATTCAGAAAGCGCTTCTCGTTCAGCTAATGCTGATTTACTTTTTTTGCAGTCTGACATGGTTCTTTTAATGTTATGGGCTGAATTGTATCAGATTGATCAAAGAAAAATACGAAAAGTCACGTTTGCACGACAGAAAATGGCATACGACTATCTTTATACATCCGCTGAAAAAGGCACTTCGGATTTTATAAAGGGGGTTCGGCTAGTTAAGCTTCTGAACTTAAATTTAAGATGGGCGAAAATTGTGTTTCTTTTTGCGAAATCAGTAAAAAATACCATTGAGTTAAATCTCAGTAAAAGTAATTTTCTCTCATGAAAAGTCAAGTTTGATTGTTTGTAGATTTCTTGGCTTTTTATCGAAACTGATCTCTACATACTCAAATTGATTTTTTATCGGTTTTTGAAAATGATTTGTCGTCCCATTTTCCAGCGATATAACTCACGATCAGTGAGCGCGGACAGGTTAATACATGATGCGTGAATCCATTATAACCCGGAAATGTCGACGACACGCATCACGCATAAGGAATCATCATAATATTGGTAAATTCAGATGAATACAGAAACTCCCTTGGTATCGATAATAATCCCGGCTTATAATGCTTCCCGATATATCAGAGAAGCATTAGAAAGTGCTCTGAGACAAACTCAAAAAAACGTTGAAATTATCGTAGTCGATGATGGTTCAACAGACAACACCATAGAATACATCCAAATCTACGGTGATCGAGTACGATTGATTGAGCAGAGTAACAAAGGGGCAGCTTCAGCAAGGAATCTCGGAGCAAAGGAGGCCAGAGGCTTATGGCTGGCATTCCTGGACGCGGATGATGTCTGGGCACCTGAAAAGCTGGAAAGGCAGATTTCAGGTATTGGCGGAAGAAACTGGTCGTATACCGATATGGAATTCATCGGGGGCGTGAATGATGGCCTTCGGGATAGCCAATTCACGAAAAAGCATGAAGCACAGGTGCTCAAGGAATTGGTGCAAGGTAATTTTATCAGTACTTCAACGGTGCTGATAAAGCGGGAAACCTTTGAGGAGTCAGGAGGTTTTGATGAATCCTTGCGCTCCATACAGGACTGGGAGCTGTGGACTCGCGTTGCCGAGAGAAATCCCATCGTTTACGTTGATGAACCACTCGCCAGATACCGAATCCACCCCAGCTCGACCTCTCGAAAAACTCGCAAGACCTTACCCAACCACCTTAAAGTGATTGATATAATTTTTTCTCGGGTTGGCTCCACTCCTGAAATTCAAAAGCTGAAACCTCAAGCCAAAGCTTCCTCCTATGGAGTATGCTCCTATATTGCAGAGGAAGAAGGTGATGCATCCTACGCCTTCAAATGCGCTTTTAATGCCTGCCGATTCGACCCTCTAAATCCGGCACGATGGGTCCGATTACTGAAAACCTCCATAAAATGGCCCCTGAACAGTTTTCGAAGGAAGAACTCAAGCCCAGCGTGAGCAGTCTGAGATAGGTTGACAGGTTCCGACTTGGGATTATGCAGATATAGACAGGATACCAGGAATTATTCCCAATGATATTAGGGTTAAGCATTGATTGGGAACGATATGATGAAATTTATCAAGATGTAAACTTCTAATTGTCATAAATTTAACGTCGCTATCTTGAGGGTAAAAGAAAATTGACTTTAAAGTTGTCAATATTTGAAGTTGCAGGCTACGTCTATAGCTACAAAAAATCCATATAAGTTAACAGTATTTTACATTGGAATTGGAGCCAATTCACAGGATAATTCGAGTGGAAGAGGTTACCGTGTCAATCAGATTGACAACTTTTCGTTTTCCAGGAGACCCGGTATGAACAGGTCTACAGGCTTAGTGTGGGGCAGGGGGCTAAAGGCATTGGCACTCTGCGCCCTTGTGGCCCCGCTTGCGCACGGAGAGGTGCTGTTAGAAGAGAGTTTTGATGATCTGCCCGACTGGACCAGTGGCATGGAGGAGAACGATCTCGGTGGGTGGCCGAATGGGAGTGGACCGGATCGGGTTCAGTGTGTGAAGGATGGGCACGTTTTGCCGGAAGGGTGGAGTTGTATCAGACAGAATCCTACATGGGCTCCTTCCGTAGGATATCCGGACAGACACGAAAATCTCGAAATTGTCGATCGGAACTCAGACAAAACCCGAGGAAAAAAGGGAAAGTCGCTGGTTGTTTGGAGAGACTCAGGAGGAGAGGACTGGCAATGGAATTCGGATGGGATTCTTTCGAAAGTTCTTGATAAGGGATATCAATCACTGTACGTGAGCTTTTGGATAAGATTTAGCCCTGACTGGACACCGCTTGGAGAAACGGGGATGACAAAGCTGTTTCGGTTTTCAAGCTACGACGGGGAAGGGGAATTATATAAAGCTTTTAGTGGCGGGAATAGCTCTGCGATATTTGTTTGGGATTACCGTGCCGATAAATATGGTGCGAGAAACAAGCTGGCATTTCGTGGAGATCCCCAGGAAACCAATTATACAATTAAAAACCCCGCACCAGTAGATATGCCAAGAACGTTTATGAATGGCGGAATGTCACTAAATTTTACCGAGGATGTGACGGATCTGGACGGTGATGGCAATGAGGATCAAAAAATAACCGACTTGGTAAATCTGAGCACGGGTAACGTAATCGATCCGAGTGCGGGGATTGTAACCCATGATGAGCTTTGGGGTGATAACTGGCATAAAGCAGAGTTTTTCATTCAAATGAATTCTGCGCCGGGAGCAATGGATGGAGTGATTAAACAATGGATTGATGGGCAGTTGGTATTCTCGAATGAGAAGTTTCCCTGGATGGGTACAGAAAGCCCTGGCGGAATTAAGTGGAATGTTGTTCATTTTGGCGGGAATAGTCATTTTCATGCCTACCCCGACTCTGATCGACGCGAGGAATGGTATGCTATTGATGATATTGTAATTAGAACGGATATCCCGGGTGAGGTTGAGCAAAAAGCTGAAAATTTGGCGCCCAAGCCTCCTACGGCTGTGTCGGTGGAATGATGGTTCAGTGGAAAAAGGATTTTACTAAACTATAGGATCGTGCCTGGACATAAATAAAATCCAAAGTGTAAATGACTGGCAGCGCTTTGAGGGGTGGAATTACTCTGCTCCTCACGATTCTTTAGTGACGCTGATTTTTTATTTCTGTAGTTGGAGGCCCCTGAATGGAGAATCACAGTTTTATTAAATTTGTGCCGGGGGTTTATGTCATATACCTGTCGGTTCCAAAAGTGGCCAGCAGTTCCATCAGTTATACAATGCTCAACAGGCAACCCACCGCCAGCCCAAATATGAGTGAGCACAGCCCGGAAGGCAAAGCCCTGACCCATTGGCGGCCTATTGAATCGCCCCACCCCGGGTTGCCAATATTTACTTTTACCCGTCATCCTATTGATAAGTTTCTCTCATACTATAAAGACAAATTTGTTCGGGCCAGGGGGCGTGGCTTTGAGCTTGATCACCTTCGCAGGCTGAAGTTTGATCCGGATATGTCGCTGGAAGAAGTCGTAAAACACATGATGACAATGCCGGTGGAAAAGATGGAACATCATGCCCAGCCGCAGCATCGTATTAAATAAAATATTACCACATTCGAAAAACTAGCTCGGTTTTTTCGATTTTATTAATCTGTCTGAAGGAAGCATCGTGAAAATTGGAATCGTAATACCATTTAAGTCAAAAGAAGTTGCCAAAGATTGGAAAATAGCATGTAAAAACCTGAATGCGACTGTCGATAGTGTGCTGAATCAAAATTCTCGTAATTACAAGGCTGTTGTTGTCGGGCATGACCAACCTGATTTTTTTTGAAGACGAACATTACAAAGAGTCTAACTGCCAATTTCTTTTTTACAGCGATTTCCCGCCCCCGGAGACTGGGCAAAATGAAGCTGAAAATCAGCTAAAATACGAATCTGACCGGTGCACCAAAATTCTACGGGGGATAATGTATCTGAAAAAAAAGGATCCGGATATCACCCATTGGTTTGCGCTGGATGCTGATGACCTGATTCATGATAACTTCATCTCATGCATCAGCGAATATGGAGATTCGGATGCGATAATACTTGAAAATGGTTATTTCTATTTTAAAACTACCGGAATAATAAATGAAGAGAACGAATTTAGTGCGTACTGCGGATCAAGTTCTGTCATCTCGGATAAATACTTTGAGTTACCGGAAGTTATTGAATCGAGAAGCTTCAAATCTATCCCTTTTGGCGGTATTTCGCACGTGCACATGAGGCAGAAAATGCTTGAGCGTGGCGCGAGCGTTGTAGTTCCAGAGGAACGCATTATAATGTACGTTAGAGACAATGGGGAAAATATAAGTAATGACGCATATTGCAATACATTTTATAAAAAATTCAAAAAGTTTATAAAGATGCTGATAAGGTTTAGATTTTTAAAAAAAGATATGA
>JASMTJ010000561.1:0-2220 GCA_041694335.1 Bacteroidales bacterium | reverse complement strand
CTGGACAAGAGTACGGAAATTGCTTTTTTCAGTACGGATGGTACTGACAGCAGCGCGATAGTGACTACCTCTTTTACCCGGATGAATGCCAAACGTAGCATCAAGCTTCATTCGGAATATGCCAATCAATATGCGGCAAGTGGTCATGATGCTTTGATTGATGGCCTAAAGGGAGGTGATAATTTTAAAACAGGTACATGGCAGGGCTACCAGGGGCAAGATGTGATTGCTACCATAGATTTGGGCAGCATTGAGAAAGTTAATCGCGTTAAGGTTGGATTCTTGCAAGACAGCCGTTCGTGGATTCTGCTTCCTGAAAAAGTAAAGGTCTTGGTTTCGAAGAATGGAACAGACTTCAGCGAAGTGGAGACGCAAAGCCACAATATCCCGAAAAGGGAAGAAAAGGCACTGGTAAAACTCTTTGCATTTGAAATTGATGAAGAATTGCGCTTTATCAAAGTAGAAGCAATGAATCCGGGGATATTACCCGAATGGCACCTCGGCGCAGGCGGGGAGTCATGGATTTTTGTGGATGAAATAGAGATTGAGTAAGCGGCTGTTTAAAACATGCCGCTTACAAAATCTTCCTTCGATACTTTATTGAAATAATCGTTGAAACGGATGCCGTTGAGCTTTTTAATGATGTGCTCATGGTCGTGCGGCGTTTCCACCAGCAGCGCTTCAATTTCGGTAGTCGGCTTGCTGTTAAAGTAATCCCCGAAAATCTTAGCTTGCTTGATGATGCCGTCATGTACATCGAGGTTAAACTCAATATGGCCGCCATCAGTTTTAATCGTCTGTGAGAAGTTGTACTTCGGCGAATATCCAAAGTTCCAATCCCAGGTATTGTATTTTTCTTCCATCAGCTTTTTGATGGCCTTATCATCTTCTTCCGTCAGCTCGTAAAGCTCCGTTTCCGCATAATTGTTGACGATATGATCCATGATGCGGTCTTTAAAGTCGAGCACCGTCAGGTCTTTGTGCGCCTCAGGAAGGTGGTCCTGGATGTTGGTGACGCGGCTGCGGACCGACTTTACGGCTTTGTCTTTAAACTTGCTTTCCTTTACCTTCAAAGCATCCGAAAGGTCGGTCATCTTTGAAGAGAATAAAAGCGTGCCGTGGTGCAGCACGCGGTCTTTATACACGTGCTCGGCATTGCCCGAGAATTTCTTGCCATCGATGGTAATATCATTGCGTCCTTCAAACTTCGCGTTGATGTCAAAATTCTTCAGGATATCGATAATCGGTTTGGTGTATTTTTTGAAATCAATCAGCTCTTCCTTGTTCCCTTTCTGGGTGAAAGTGAAGTTGAGGTTGCCCAGGTCGTGAAAGACTGCTCCGCCTCCCGACAGCCGGCGCACCACCGGGATGTTCTTTTCTTTTACATACTCCAGGTTGATTTCGGCCAGTGTGTTCTGATGCTTGCCTACGATAATCGCAGGCTCATTGCGCCACAGCATAAACGTATCGTGCTTAAAGTGATGCAGCACATACTCCTCAGTGGCCAGGTTATAATATGGATTGGTATTCGTTCGCTTTATACAAAGTAGTTTTGCCATTTTGATTTAGTTTTTGCAATAATATGAATTTCCTAACAAGGCAATTTTAAAATGGTTTGACCTTTCGGTACTTTTGGATCAAGCCAAAAGTAAAACATGGAGATTTGTCGAAGTCATTGCAGCAGACGCAGGATTCCGGCGGGCAGGAATCTAAGGGCCTTCGGTAGTTTGTTGAACGCACATTACTTTTGCAATTCCGGATTCCAATTCAACACAAATCTTTGTTTTGCGTTATGATAGGCATGAAAACACGCACACTTTGGGCGCTGGGTGCTTTGATGGCACTAACAGCCATCATCGCCGAAGCCATGGGAGCACATGCTTTACAGGATGTATCTGAACAAGGGAAGGCCAACTTCCGCATAGCCACACTCTTTCTACTGTTTCACGGTGCAGCCTTTTTGGGCATTGCCGGACTGTTCAGGCATTATAAAAGCTTGCTGATGGATATTTCGCTGAGTGCCATCATCCTTGGCGAGTTGATTTTTTCTACAACCGTAATCCTCAAAGTGTTTATCGAAGACCCGTGGTGGGGACCCGTCACACCCATCGGCGGCGGCATCCTGATGGTGGGCTGGTTGCTTTTTCTGGTGAGTGCCTTTGTGAGCGAGGAGAAGGAGTAGGGAAAAAGGAAAAGGGAAAAAGGAATAAGCTATACCTC
>JASMTJ010000560.1:0-3913 GCA_041694335.1 Bacteroidales bacterium | reverse complement strand
CTCGACTCGCCGGTGATTGTGGAGTTTAAAAGATAAACAAGTCTTGAGGTAAAAATTTATACAACTTATTGCTTAAATCTTGTTTCGGATTTATTCCCGAAGTAAGGACGAGGCATGAACTTAATTTATAACGGGAAAGAAATTTCGATTCACAAGCATAACTTAACATATATAATGATATATCTCTATAGTAAATACAGCAAACACTACTAAACAAAAAACAATTACAAATGAAGCCCATAGGTTTATGCTTTAGTTAAGGTCGATTTCATTTGAACTCTTTCTATGATGTACTTTTGGCTTGACCCAAAAGTACCAAAAGGTCAAGGCTGACGAGGGGATGTCGGCATAAGCTACGCAGGGAATTATCCACGCCATTCGAGCCGTTCACTGATGGATGAGTGTGCTCTTCTCGGTTTGGCTCTATAAGTTCTTTATCAATATTTTACCGGTTCACTCGCGAATGGCTACCACACAGGCTAACCCTATAATTCCCTGCTTGTTTTGATACCCTCGTAGGCCGGGAGTGGAAATGCCACAATACTAAGGCTTCTGAAGGCGTTTACATTTACTGTCAACCAGCAAAAAACCTCAATTTATAGTTGCTATTATACGTTAATGCTCATTTTTATATAGTCCCGTCTTGATTTGACGATACGTCTCAAGGATTGCGGGGAATGGAGCATGGTAAAGTAACATGTAGTCATCTTGTACATTTAAAATTTGATAATTATTTGTTTTTTGGGATTTTGAATTTGGGATTTTCACTTGTTTGCTCCGTTCACTGTTGGCCGTTTGTAGGCATTGTGTCATCTGAAACAGGTTGTTTTTACGCGTTTATTGTTTCTGCTAATTTTTGTTAAGCTGCCTATGCATTTTTAAAATTTAGTTAATTTAGCCTCCCCAAAAGAATTGACCGAGGTTATGTACGCATTATTGAGAAAGGAGATACGCAATTTTTTGAGCTCATTGACCGGATACCTGACTATTTCAGTGTTTCTGCTGATCAACGGGCTGTTCCTTTTTGTTTTCCCTACAGAATTTAACATCCTTGACTTTGGATATTCGAATATCGACGGATTGTTTATGATAGGGCCTTTTGTATTCCTTTTCCTGATTCCGGCAATTACCATGCGGATGTTTGCCGAGGAGAAAAACCAGGGCACGATTGAGTTTTTGCTTACTAATCCGCTCAGCGATTTCCAGATTATCATGGCAAAGTATATCGCCAGCTTTTCGCTGGTGCTTTTCTCGCTGCTGCCTACTTTGATTTATTTCGGGACGGTCTATCAACTGGGTATGCCCACCGGAAATATCGACCAGGGGGCTATGTGGGGATCCTACATTGGACTGCTTTTGCTGGGTTCAGCGTTTACAGCTATCGGGATGTTTTCATCATCGATAACCAACAACCAGATTGTCGCTTTCATCTTGTCAGTGGCCCTGTCGGCGTTTATTTACATTGGTTTCGAGTTGATTTATGAACTGAATATCCTGGGGACGGTCGATCTTTTTATCAAGAACCTGGGAATGAGCACACACTATGCGTCACTCAGTCGTGGCGTTATCGACACCCGCGATGCGCTTTATTTCCTGAGCCTGGATGCAATCTTCCTGCTCCTTACGAAAGTATCGCTCGAAAGCAGAAAATGGTAAACAATAAATCTTAAACACTCATTCAGATAAGCATCAGAAATATGTGGAACAGGTTTTCAAAGCAGAAAAAAAACAGCATTATCCAGTTAATGGCCGGGATTATTATCATTATCGCCGTTAATATCATCAGCTCTTTTCTGTTTACGCGTATCGATCTCACTTCTGAGAACAGGTATTCGCTTTCTGATGCCACCAAGAAAATGCTTGACGATGTAGATGATATTGTTTTTTTTAAGGTGTACCTTGAGGGCGACTTTCCGGCAGGGTTCAAGAAGCTAAGGCGCGAAACCCGCGAGATGCTGGATGAGTTCAGGGCCTACAATAAAAACATCCAGTATGAATTTATTAACCCGGCCGATGCAGGTACACAAGAAGAAAGAAACAGGGTTTACAGGGAGTTGATGCGCAAGGGGCTGAACCCAACCGAACTAAGAGTGTCTGAGAAGGAGGGTGCTACGCAGAAAATCATCTTCCCCGGAATGATAGTTACTTACCTTGACCGGGAGGTATCGGCCCATCTGCTGGTAAGTCAGAAAGGACAGCCGCCCGAGCAGGCACTGAACAAATCCGTGCAAAACCTGGAATATAATATTGGCAACGCCATTCAGAAGCTTATCTCCGGAGAAAAGAAAAAAGTTGCCTTCATCACCAGTAACGGCGAACTGCCGGAGAACCGCACGGTGGATATTGAAAATGCACTGAAAGAGTACTACACCGTTGAAAGGGTACGCATCGACGGGAAGCTGCATTCGCTTACTGAAAGAAAAGAAATTGACAGCGTGGATTTTATTGTGCAGCCGAAGTACGACGTGATCGTTTTTGCCAAACCCGACTCCGCCATATCTGATAAAGACAAGTTTATTGTAGACCAATACCTGATGCATGGCGGAAAAATTGTTTGGTTTGTCGATCCGGTTCATGCTTCGATGGACAGCCTGCGCAGCAAGGCACGAACCATAGGGCTGGCTCGCGATTTGGGCTTGCGTAACATGTTTTTTAACTATGGCTTCCGTGTCAACACCAACCTGGTGATGGATCTCAACAGCAGTGCCATCCCGATTATCACAGGGAATGTGGGCGGGGAGCCGCAATACGAATATTTGCCATGGTTGTATTTTCCGGTGCTGGTGCCCGAGTCTGACCATCCGATAGTGGCGACACTTAATAACGTGCGGACAGAGTTTGTGAGCAGTATCGATACCATCAGAACGCCGCTGATTAAGAAAACAGCATTGCTTACCACCTCGCCCTACTCAAAAACCATCAATGCGCCGGCGCCTATCTCGCTCGAAACCGCCAGGGACAAACCTAATCCGGAAGAATACAAAGGCCCTGCTCAAACGGTGGGGCTGCTGCTGGAGGGGAAATTCCGCTCTTTCTACGACAATCGCGTTCCGCCATCGATTATCGACAGCAAGATGATCGACTTTAAAAACTACAGTAAAGAAACGCAGATGGTGGTGTTTTCTGATGGTGATATCATCAAAAACCAGCTTCATTACAGTCGTGGGTTTCCTTTGCCGCTCGGTTATGATCAGTTTACCCGGCAGACCTACGGAAACAAAGACTTGATTTTGAACACGATAAATTACCTGACCAATGATCAGGGTATCTTGAGTGCCCGCGCCAAAGACTTTAAGATTCGACTGATGGACCAGACCAAAATAGAGGATAACCGGATTTTGATACAGATTATCAACACATTGGTTCCTGTGCTGCTGGTCATTATTATCGGGCTGGTGCAGGCGCATCTCAGAAGAAAAAGATATACCGTAAAATAACTAAAACCATTAAAAAACAGTTTACTAACAATTAAATCTGATGAACAAAAAAAATTTACTGATATCAATTATTGCTATTGTTTTACTTATTGTTGCGGTGTTTTTCATCACCAGCCAGAGCAATTCAACCCTTTCGGGGAAAGAAGATAATTTTGCGGTGGAAGATACCGCTTCTGTGACGAAAATTTTTCTTGCCGACAAAAGCGATCACCAGATATTACTTAGCAGGGATGATAATGGTTTATGGATGGTCAACGACAGTCTCGAAGCCCTTCAGGAAAAGGTTCACACCTTGCTGGAAACCATGAAAGGTATTGACGTTCAGCGGCCGGTATCAAACAAAGCGCACAACGGTGTGATATCCCGGCTGGCAGCACGCTCCGTGAAAGTGGAAGTGTATCAGAAAGTTCATTATATCAACCTTTTCAATGAAATAAAGCTTTTCCCATACGAAAAAAACACGCGCACCTATTATG
>JASMTJ010000559.1:0-1573 GCA_041694335.1 Bacteroidales bacterium | reverse complement strand
AGTTACAAGAAATTTTTGAGGGAATCAATAGATGAGACACAGTCTCAAAGAGGTTTTTTCAGACCTGAATAAATGGGTGTGTTAATACCTGTATATCAATATACTAAAACAGCGATCAGATACGCTTGTTGATAACTTTCGGGTTATTGTTAATAAGTCGGTTAAAATCCGCTTTTGACAGGCAGTTTCCTAAGTCCGGTCAGCACAATTTTCAAATTCAACCACACAAAGACGCGAAATGGCGATACCATGCAGTTATTAACGTATATAACTGAAGCAATGGATGTTACTAATTCAACGAAGTATCAATAAAAATGATGTCTTTATCAATAAAAAATTGTACTCATGAGAAAAAAAGATGTAGACGAAATAGATTTCAAGATGATAAACCTGCTTGCTGAGGATGCAGGCATTACTAACCGGCAATTAGCTGAGCAGCTCGGCTTAAGTGATTCTCCTACCCTTGCCAGGTACAAGAACCTTTTCAGGAAAGGAATCCTGACGGGCATTAAGGCAAAGGTGAATGAAGGGTATTTTGGTTATAAGCAAAGTTGGACAGGGCTGTATGTCCTGCATGGAGCACTGCCAATCTTCCTCCCAGCCAAGCTAAAGGCAATTCCCTTAGTTAAAAGAATTGCTGTCCTGAGTGGTAAGAATGTTGGCAACACCACCTTCCTGCTTATTGAGTATGGCAGCAAAGAGGGTAGTGAGAACAAAGAGGCGGATGCCATCACTGATTTGGTTCTTCCCTACCTGGTCTTTTCTCATCACTTTGAAATACAGGAGGAAATGCTTCACCGGGAAATCATTTTACCGCATTAATCCAAGCCCCTTGCCCGGGGCTTTTTTGCACAGTGGATGCTTTATCCCGCAGAATTTGCTTTAAAAATTGCCCGTTTCACCTTTAATTAATAGCTTTACGCATTGTTTTAGCTAAAGCCCGCATATGATACCTACTTACGACCAGATAATGTTACCATTTCTTGAGTTTTTAAAGGATGGTGGCGAGCACAACCTGAGCGAAGTTCACGACGCACTTGCAGATTATTTCGACTTACCAGAGGAGGAAGTAAATAAATTGCTCCCAAGCGGACAGCAACCTGTTTTCAGGAACCGTGTAAGCTGGGCTAAGACTCACCTTAAAAAAGCCGGATTACTTCTAAACCACAAACGCGGGTCTTACCAAATATCTGATGAAGGCTTGAAATTGCTTCAACAGAAGCCTGAGAAGCTGAGCCCCGAAGTCCTTATGCAGTATTCTGGCTATTCTGAGTTCAGCAGGGCAAGTAAAAGCCAGGAAAAATCAGAGAACAAGGCAGCAGAAGAATTAAAAGAAGAAGTCACACCCGAGGAGGAGCTTGAATATGCCTATCAACGCATTAAATCAGGATTAACATCCGAACTGAAGGAGTATATCATGGAAAGCTCACCCTCGTTTTTTGAAAAACTTGTGATTGATTTGCTCATTAAAATGGGTTATGGTGGTTCCCGCAAGGATGCAGGGGAAGCTCTGGGTAAAACGGGCGACGGGGGCATCGATGGTAGCATCAAGGAAGACCGTCTTGGGTTGGAT
>JASMTJ010000558.1:0-1012 GCA_041694335.1 Bacteroidales bacterium | reverse complement strand
CCCGGCCTACGAGGGCATGTCCCGCAAAACAAGCAGGGACTTATAGCGTGGGCCTGTGTGGTAGCCATTCGCGAGTGAACCGGCTGAATGTTGATAAAAAACTTAAAAAGCCAAAAAATTGAGAACATTAATAGTCTATCCGTGAACGGCTCGAATGGCGTGGATAATTTCCTGCGTAGCTTTTGCCGACATGTCCTCGTCAGCCTTGACCTTTTGGTACTTTTGGGTCAAGCCAAAAGTACAATATTGAGACCAGTCGGTCTCCGGCAATTGTCAATAATGTTAAAAGATTATAATCAAAGTATAACGAAAAGTTGTCATTGGTAATAAAAATGCGAGCGAAGCAACGCATTGAAGGGAGCCCGCCCGAAAGTGCTTTCGGTACGGGCGGAGGATCTAAATTCTTTATCGAGTAGTTGTATTTTATATCAAACTGACGTTAACCTGAATAATTACAATCGTTTTATAAAAACCTTTTATGAGTGCTGCTGCAGGATGACATTATCCAAAGTGTTGTGATCAGACAAGCCTTTACCAGTCAGCTCTACCTACCGCAGCGTAAGGTTGCAAACCCTTGCAGAGTATACTACCCACCGTAGTGCAGGGTTGCAATCCCTTGTGAGGGTACTCTACTCATCGTAGTGTAAGAATGCAAGACTTTGCAGGGAACACTACCCTGCGTAGAGTAAGGTGACAGGCCCTTGCAGGGCACACTACCTTGCGTAGTGCGAGATTGCAAGCCCTTGCGAGGCTGCACGACCCTGTGTAGTGCAAGGATTCAGGCAATCGCAGGCCACACTATCTTAGAGAGTATATTCCGGCGCGGACTTCCCCGAAGCAGATCCGGCAGATTAACCTCTCCGGACCTTCACGAACGTGTTATCCTAAAGCCAATCATCCGGGAATTAGGGCATGTGTTTCAGACAAGAATGCTGGTTCGATAGCATAAAACTATTTAAAATGAGTATGAGACAAGAAATATAAATTCAAAGGAACTAACGCCAGGCCTACG
>JASMTJ010000557.1:0-11144 GCA_041694335.1 Bacteroidales bacterium | reverse complement strand
GTGCTTCGGCGTATTCCCGGTCACCAGGAGCTTTACGAGGTGGTTGAGCTGCCTGCTCCTGTAGGATATAAAAAGGATCTCAGCCTTTTTAAAACTTTATGGGATATTCACAGTGGCGAGTTTCTCGGCTTGCCCGGAAGGTTATTTGTGGATTTGATGGGAATAGTGACTTTTGTGCTTTCTTTAACAGGAATTATTTTCTTTTTGAACCCCAGGATCAGGAAAAGAATAAAGTCATACCGCAACTCATTCAGTAAGAAGTTAACACGTTATTCTCTGCATTATCACAATTGGCTGGGGAATTATACATTCGTTTTCATTGGCATTATTGCCTTAACGGGAATGTTTCTCAGGCCGCCTCTACTGATACCGATAGCCAATACCACTGTTCCGGTAATTCCATACACACACTACGACAGTCCGAACCCGTGGTTTGACAAATTGAGGGCGATGCTCCACGATGAAGGCAAGGGAGAGGTCTTGTTTTCCACCACGGAAGGAATGTACCGGATTGATGACAGCTTTACTGGTGAGATGGAAAAGTTTGACACTCAGCCAGTAGTTAGTGTGATGGGCATAACGGTTTTTGAAGAGCTGGCCTCAGGCGATTACCTGGTGGGTTCCTTTAGTGGTCTGTATCGCTGGATGCCTGCCCGTGATTATGTTTATGACTTGATAAACCAGCAGCCTGCCGGGATGGGCCGCGGGATGGGAAATCCGTTTGGAGGAACTGCAGTAGCCGGGTTTGTGGTGGATGCCAACGGTAATCCTTTCCTTTTCGATTACGATCGTGGGGTGGGAGCCATGGGGCATAGAGCCCGGTTCGGAGAAATGCCTGAAGAGTTATCTGAAAACGGGAAAATCTCGCTCTGGAATACCAGTCTTGAGGTGCATACGGGCAGGATTTATTCAGCCATTTTGGGAAGCTTCTACATCCTCATTGTACCAATTACTGGTGTGGTTACATTGATGGTTTTAATCTCAGGGTACATCATTTATCAAAAAAGATATAAACGTAAAAACTTGAAAAAACCAAATAAATAACTATATTAGTAACCAATTACCAAATACCATGAATAAAAAACAAATGTTGAGAATTCTGATGTTTCTGGCGATATTATCGCCAATAACAATGCTGGCTCAGACATTCGAACTGAGTGGAGAGCTGAGGCCTCGTTTCGAAAACAGGCACGGCTACAAAACACTGCCAACACCTGAAAATGAAGCTGCCGCTTTCATTTCTCAGAGAACCCGTTTGAACGGATTGTATTCCGATGAAAAAGTCCGGGTTGGATTTAGCCTACAGGATATCCGGGTGTGGGGAGATGTACCACAATTAGTTATAAGCGATGGTAAATTTTCTGTGCATGAAGCATGGGGAGAATTATTGTTTACTGATGCACTTTCTCTGAAAGCGGGCCGGCAAGAAATTGTCTATGACGATAGCCGTATTTTTGGCAATGTGGGCTGGGCACAGCAGGCCAGGAGCCATGATGCTGCGTTATTAATATATCAGCACGAGCAAATTAAACTACATGCTGGGGCTGCCCTCAACCGTCAAAATGAATTGCTGTTTTATGAAGCCAATCCTTTCGGGAATTATAAAGCTTTCCAGTATTTCTGGGGAAATTTTTCTGCAGATAATTGGAATTTAAGCCTTTTGGCTCTAAACACAGGCTACCAGTCGCCGGAGGATGATCTTGGTACTGTTTACAATCAAACAATTGGTGGAAGGTTGGTGTACAATCCCGGATCATTATTTCTCTCTGCGTCATCCTATCTGCAAACAGGGGAGGATGCGAATGCGAACGACTTAAACGCCGGTTACCTCAAGCTGGATGTTACATATACACTAACCTCTGAATGGAAGGTTGGGCTTGGTTATGAAATGCTTTCAGGAAATGATCAGGATGCAGATGATGATGAAAACAATGCCTTCACACCCATTTTCGGTACAAACCACAAATTCAATGGCTGGATGGATTATTTCTACGTTGGTAACCACATCAACTCAGTGGGGCTGAATGACATGTATGTCAGTGTAAACTATCAGAAAAATAAAATCAGCTCAGGTGTAAAAGCTCACCTTTTCAGTGCAGATGGGAATATCATGGATCCGCAGAATACTTCCGAAACTCTTGATGGCGGACTGGGAACAGAAGTGGATTTCCACCTGAAGTATAAATTCAGTGGTAATACTACTCTTTCAGCAGGATATTCAAGGATGTTTGCTACCGAAACCATGGAGGCACTCAAGGGGGGCGATGCTGATGAAACAGCTGATTGGTTTTGGATGATGATTACCATCAAACCTAAGTTTTTGTAGGATTTCATAAAGAAACAAAATCAAACAAATACATATACAATGAAACTATTAACCAGATTAAAAATTCTTATTCCTCCGCCCCGGTGGCGGTTACCGGTAATCGTTCTCGCGGGGATTTTTATTGGATTGGGGCTTTACACCATTCGTATTAGTAATGCTACAAGCTATATCTCTGATGATCCAAGAGCTTGCATTAACTGTCACGTGATGAATCCGCAGTATATTACATGGACGCACAGCTCGCATCGTGAAGTGGCGCATTGCAACGACTGCCATGTGCCGCAGGACAATGTGGTAGATAAATACTACTTTAAGGCTAAGGATGGACTATACCATTCCAGCGTGTTTACTATGCGTGCAGAACCTCAGGTTATCCAGATTAAGGACGCTGGAAAAGAGGTGGTGCAGCAAAACTGCATCCGCTGTCATACAGAATTACTATCTGATGCTGACATGAATACCATTAATAATGAGTTCAGTCATTTTCGCACTGACCGCCAGTGCTGGGATTGTCACCGGCATGTGCCTCACGGAAGAGTGACCAGCTTGTCATCGACTCCAAATGGTAATGTGCCTAAACATGATGATCCCGTCCCTGACTGGCTGAAGAATTTTTTACCAAAAAACGATAACCAATAAAACAAGAATATTATGAGTAATGAAACTAAAAAACGAAAGCCCTGGGTTAATTGGGTACTTTTTTTATCAACGATTGTCGTTGTCTTTTTATTAGGTCTATTGGCTTCATCTATCACGCAACGCCGGGCCGAAAAGGATTATGTTTACAAACCAAAGGTGAAACTGAGTGAATACGAACCTCGCAATGAGCTCTGGGGAGAGAACTTCCCGCGCGAGTATCAGTCTTACATGCAAACAAAGGATACCTCCTTTATGAGCAAGCACGGTGGCAGCGCCATGCGCGCCATGCTGGAAGAGGATCCGAAAATGGTTGTTTTATGGGCCGGATACGGTTTTTCTAAAGATTACAACCAGGGCCGGGGACATTATTATGCCGTCGAGGACGTTGTAAAGACTTTACGTACCGGTGCGCCTGAAACTAAAGATGAGGGGCCGATGCCTGCCACCTGCTGGACCTGCAAGTCCCCGGATGTTCCCCGCCTTATGAATGAAATAGGAGTGAAAGAATTTTATAGCGGGAAATGGGCCCGTCATGGTGGTGAAATCCACAACCCGATTGGCTGTGCCGATTGTCACGACCCCAAGACAATGAGCTTGCGGATTACGCGCCCGGCATTGATCGAAGCATTTGAGCGCACAGGCAAAGACCTCTCGCAGGCCTCACACCAGGAGATGCGTTCACTCGTGTGCGCGCAGTGCCACGTAGAATACTACTTCAAAAAGGATAAACCGGATGCTGAAGGGGTTCCCTACCTGACCTTCCCTTGGGATAACGGAATGTCGGCCGAAGAAATGGAAGCGTATTATGACAAAGCAAATTTTAGCGATTGGACGCATAAGCTAAGTAAGGCGCCGATGCTCAAGGCTCAGCACCCGGGCTATGAAACCTACCTTACCGGGATTCATGCTGAACGTGGTGTGTCTTGTGCTGATTGCCATATGCCATATAAATCGGAAGGCGGCCAGAAATTCACCGACCATCATATTCAGAGTCCGTTGAATAATATTTCTAATTCTTGCCAGGTATGCCACCGCGAAGAGACTCAGCAGTTAATCGAAGATGTGTATGCCCGTCAGGATAAAATTAACGAAAACCGTCATAAGCTCGAAAAGCTGCTGGTACATGCCCATGTGGAAGCAGCTAAAGCCTGGGAGCTTGGTGCTTCAGAAGACCAAATGAAGCCCGCGCTTATGGCCATTCGTCATGCACAATGGCGTTGGGATTACGCTGCCGCAGCTCACGGTGGCTCTTTCCATTCTCCTGTGGAAATCAGCAGGGTGATTTCAAGCGGTCTGGTAGAAGCGCAAGAAGCGCGCCTGAAGCTTGCAAGAATACTTTCCGAACTGGGACATAATGAACCGGTCCCTTACCCGGATATTGCCACGAAGGAAAAAGCGCAGGAATTTATTGGCCTCCCCATGGAAAAACTCAGGGAAGAGAAGCAGGAGTTCCTGAATGAAGTATATCCTGAATGGGTTAAAAAAGCTGAAGCCAGAGAAGATAGCTGGGAAGTGAAATACTATTAGGTTATTGCTAATCCAGCGTTAAAACGATACTAGTAGCAAATGCCGGAGCTGAGTGATGCCCCGGCATTTGTTTTTTCACATAGATGCTTTTCGATGTAAGTACTAAAAATGTTATAATTTTGCTTTTTGAAAACAACAGGAATTATGTCTGCAGAAAAAGAGTGTGTCATTCATGACGGTATCGTCGACCGAGTAGAAGGGAATAAAGTCTTTGTAAACATTGTTTCCATGTCGGCCTGTGTGTCGTGCCATGCCAAAGGGTTGTGCAACATGTCTGAAATCCAGGAAAAGAGTATCGAAGCCGAAAAGCCAAATGGATGGGAACCTAAAGCGGGCGAAAGGGTTAATATCGAAATGGAAGAAAGACTGGGAACCAAGGCCGTATTATTCGGATACTTTTATCCTTTCCTGGTAGTGTTAATTGCCTTGATAGCCTTTACTGCCAGTGGACTTGATGAAGGCCTGAGTGGCCTCGTAGCCCTTGCTTTGCTGGTGCCCTACTATATCATTTTATATCTTTCGAGAAATAAGCTCAGAAAAAATTTTGCATTCAGAATAAAATAGCCTTGTTTTACCAAAGAATCAGATTTTATGAAGCTTATTTTACGTTTTATCGACAGGCTTATTTTTGCTGCCGGAGTGCTCTTATTTCTTCAGCTTCCTAATTTTGCCGATCAATACACTCAGCGTTTCGGAGGGTATTACGAAAGTGAGAAGCAAACGCTTGAAGAATATCGCGGCCTGGCTGATAAGTATTTTGATGGCGATATGGATTTGATGATTGAGAGTTTCTCGGATCAGAAAAATAATGGCGCTATCCGTGAGGCAGGTAAAATGTTGGCTACCAAATCGGAACGTATCAATGACCTGCATAGCGGGTTGCAAATCCTTGAGGAAGGAAACCTCCTGGAGCGCGTGGCCTACATCGTTTTACATTTTGATAAGGACTTATTTTTCGGAACCGTAAAAGCTTATACTCCCGGAATGCCCTTTACCACTGCCGCCCTGATAAGCGGGCTGATAGGTGGTTTGATATTCAGCCTGGTTTTTTCACTGCTCAGAAAAGCATTTCGCCTTCTCTTGCCTAAAAAGGCTTCATCGCAAAAGAAAAAGAATTAAATATCTGTTAAATCCATAGCAGGGCAAACCTTTCCGGTTCATGCGTTGTCTGGGATTTTGTAGATTCTGAATGTTTCTGTTGGATTTTGTTGCCGAGGGTCTTACATGGAAACATATTTACTTTAAAAGTGTTATGAATTAAAACCGTAAAAAAAAATTTATGAAGAGAATTACTTTTTTGATTGCCGTTGTGCTTGCTCTTGGAGTTGTGTCTTCAGAGGCTCAGCAGTTAGTGTTCAAGCCAACGAAAGTGCAGAAAGCGGCTTATTTCGATAAGTCAGAACCATTGAGAGATAAGGAGCCTGTAGTTCCGGGCGAGCGTGATCGTTCATGGAAAGATAACAAGATTGAAAACGAATTCATAGAACCTTACAGTTATGATAAGGATGGTGATGAGATTACCGATCCCGTTGTTCAGCGTTCTTTAGGCCGTACGGAGGTGCTTGGGCCTGTCCAGAACTTTGCGGGTATGGGCAACCTTAACGGTGTCTATCCTCCTGATACCGACGGAGATGTTGGGCAAGACTATTATTTCCAGATGATTAATCTTTCTTTTACGATTTTCGATAAAGAGGGAAACACAGTCTACGGTCCTGCCGACAACTCAACCTTATGGGATGGTTTTATCGGTCCATGGACTGGCACCAACGATGGTGACCCGATCATTATGTACGATGAAGAGGCTGAACGCTGGGTAGCCAGCCAGTTTGCTGTAAACGGTTCAGGTGGAAAAGACTATGAGCTGGTAGCTGTATCCGTTACTTCAGACCCCACAGGAGAATATTATCGTTATGCATTTGAATACGACGATTTTAATGACTACCCGAAACTGGCCGTATGGCCTGATGCTTATGTAGCTACTTACAACATGTTTAGCGGATCATATCTTGGTGGTGGCGTAGCGGCTTTCGATCGCGAAGCGATGCTCGAAGGTGATCCGGATGCCACCCAGCAGTTCTTTCAGCTTTCAAGTAGCTTCTACGGAATGCTTCCGGCCGATTTTGACGGTGACGTGCCTCCCGAAGGAGCACCTAACTACCTTGCGCATATGAAGCGTTTCGGAACACGTGGTATCCAGATATTTGAGCTTGACCTGGACTGGGAAAACCCTGATAACACTACTTTAGAGCAGGTTCAGACGCTCGATCCGGGTGACTACAGCACGTTTTCTATTGATGGTGGCGTACCGCAGCCCAGCACCGGAACAGTTCTCGACAACTTCCTCGGACAGGCACTTTACCGCTTAGCCTACCGTAATTTTGGTGATTATGAGGCAATGGTCTTAAATCACGCTGTTACTGTTGATTCGCAGCACGGAATCCGTTGGTATGAGCTAAGGAAAGAAGGTGATGAGTGGGAAATCCATCAAAACTCCACCTTTGCCCCTGACGATGGCCTGCACCGCTGGATGGGTTCCATTGCAATGAATGGTAATGGAGACATAGCCCTGGGGTATTCTGTTTCCAGTGAAGATGTTTATCCTTCCATCAGATACACAGCACGCACCGCCGATGCTCCCTTAGGTGAGATGAATGTGGGAGAGATTGAAATTAAAGCCGGTAGTAGTTCGCAGAATGGAATTGACCGTTGGGGTGACTATGCTTCCATGTCGGTAGACCCTTCAGATGATGAAACATTCTGGTTTACTACCGAATATATGAGTGCCGGATGGAGAACACAAATTGCTTGTTTTAACCTCGAGCCCATTGCAGCTCCTGTGGTTTACGCCGGTCCGGATACCATTATTTGTGAAGGTAGTTTATACAATACATCTTCCGCAACAGCCGAATCAGCAAGTGCTTTTGAATGGACTACCTCGGGTGATGGTAACTTCGCCCCGACAAACACCACACTGGAAACAAATTATATCCGTGGAAACCAGGATATAGAAAATGGTGGTGTCTGGTTGTATGTTTCGGCATTTGGCTATCAGGTAGGATTGGAAGATCAGGATTCGCTTTACCTGACTATCATGAATGAACCGGAAGTGGATCTGGGTCCTGATACAACCATTTGCGACGATCAAACTTACACTGCCGATCCTGTTGTTACTGATGCTTCACTTGTTTCATGGGTAACCAACGGTGATGGTACTTTCGATAATCCGGCAAGTATTAATGCAACGTATACACCCGGCGAGCAGGACCTGGCCAACGGAGAGGTGCTTTTAACCCTTTCAGCCACGCCTACTGCACCTTGTGATGAAACAGATGCCGATGAGTTGCTCCTTTCATTTACAGTGTGTACGGATATCGAGAATGTGGACTCTGTGGAAGAAATCACGGTATATCCAAATCCATCAAAAGGGATTATTAATGTGAACCTGACTGGTGTAAAGTCCGATCAGGCAATGATTGCTGTATCAAACACTGCCGGTAAGGTAGTATACAGTAACACTGTTTCTGTTGAAGGAAACAGCGTAAACCAAAAAATCGATCTGTCATCACAACCTAATGGTGTTTATCTTGTAAAAACCACTGTCAATAATGAAGTGGTAACCAGAAAGGTTGTCTTGAAATAGGTACAAATATTATATCAATAGAAATATGAGAAGCCGGGTTTATCCCGGCTTTTTTTATGAAATCCATTCTAAATAACTGATGCTTACCTAATTTATATAGATTCCAAATTGAAATAAAAACTACCTGTGAATCAAATTATTATCATTTGCGTCTTGAGCAAAGCAAAAACTATTGTTGATATAATACTATGATAATCAATTAAATATATACTTTAGTGATTGCGTTTAAGTAGTTTATAACTTTATTTTTTGTTCTTACATTTGTCCAGCAATAAATTCATTAATTCCAAATATTTGGATTAACTAAAAAGGGGAATTATAGTGGATGCAGTAATTATTTATGCGGTTGTTTCTCTTGCTGGAATAGGCACAGCAGCAGCAGTCATTCTTTATTTTGTAGCACAAAAGTTCAAGGTTATTGAGGATCCCAGGATTGATGAGGTGGAGGAAGCTCTGCCCAGTGCCAATTGCGGGGGATGCGGTTATGCCGGGTGTCGGGCGTTTGCCGAGGCCATCGTTAAGAACGAATCGCTCGATGACATGAATTGTCCGGTGGGTGGTGCTGACCTGATGAAAGAGGTGGCTGATATTATGGGCCTTGAGGCACAGGAAGCCGATCCGTTGATAGCGGTGGTAAGGTGTAACGGTTCTAAAAAGCACGCACCTAAGAAAGTAGAATACGATGGATTAACATCCTGCGAGTTTGCACATGCGCTTTCTTCAGGTGAGAGTGGCTGCCCCAACGGCTGTCTTGGACTTGGCGATTGCGTGGTGTCGTGCGATTTCGATGCTATTCATATGAATCCTGAAACAGGATTGCCGGAGGTAAACGACAAATGTGTGGCTTGTGGAGCCTGCGTTGATGCGTGCCCTCGTGATATTATTGAGCTTCGTCCGAAGGGCAAAAAGGAAAAGCGGGTCTTTATCTCATGCGTTAACACCGAAAAAGGCGGTCCGGCCAAGAAGAATTGTTCTGTGGCTTGTATCGGATGCGGTTCATGTGTAACAGCCTGCCCGTTCGACGCCATCACCATGGAAAATAACCTGGCGTATATCGATCCGAAAAAGTGTAAGACTTGCCGGCTTTGCGTTCCGATTTGTCCCACAGGAGCTATTCTTGAGGATAATTTCCCTGAGATGACTGATAAGCTGGTTGAAAAGGCCAAGGAAAACCTCGAGAAGCGTAAGGCCAAGAAGAAAGAAGCGGCACAAGCTGCCCGCGCTGCCAAAGCTCCGGCGTCAAAAGCAGGAGAGGCTAAGTCTTCAGCCAGTGAAGAAAAGCCTGCTTCAAAGGCCAAAGAGGACCAGAAATCAAAAGACAAAGAAGATTAGGGTATCAAAATAAAATACCATGAAAGGACTAAAAACATTTATTCTTGGTGGTGTTCACCCGCCGGAAAATAAAATATCAGCAGATGCAGCCATCGAAGAGCTGCCTCTCCCAAAAACCGTCTCAGTTCCCGTTGCTCAAAACCTGGGGGCGCCTTCAAAAGCCATCGTAAAACGTGGTGATGTGGTGAAAGCCGGACAGTTAATAGCCCAGGGCGAAGCCTTCATTTCAGCTAATGTGCACTCTCCGGTTTCCGGAAAGGTAAAAAAACTGGACGATGTGATGGATGCTTCAGGCTATAAACGCCCAGCCATTATCATTGATGTGGAAGGTGATGAGTGGGACGAGTCGGTGGACCGCGACCCAACCCTGAAGAAAGATATCCAGCTCGACACCAAACAGATTATCGAAAAGCTGAAAGAAAAAGGCATCGTGGGTATGGGTGGAGCAACGTTCCCATCGCATGTGAAGCTGATGATTCCGGAAGGAAAAACTGCTGAATACCTTATCATCAACGGTGTGGAGTGCGAACCTTATCTTACGGCCGACCACCGTGTGATGCTTGAGCAGGCTGAAGAACTGATGGTAGGGATTGAAATCCTGAAAAGGGGATTGGGTGTTCAAAAAGCACTGATTGGAATTGAAAACAACAAGCCTGATGCCATCGAAAAACTCAGGGAAGTTGCAAAGGAATATGAGGGTATTGAAGTGCACGCCTTAAAGGTGAAGTACCCGCAGGGCGGTGAAAAACAGCTGATTAAAGCCCTGGTAAACCGTGAAGTCCCTTCAGGAAAACTTCCTATTGAGGTAGGGTGTGTGGTAAATAACGTGGGTACGGCCATTGCTGTTTATGAGGCCGTGCAGAAAAACAAGCCTTTGGTTGACCGCGTGGTGACCGTTACAGGTAAAAATCTTCCGAAACCTTGCAACCTGAAAGTACGGATAGGTACACCGGTTCAGATGCTCCTCGACCATGCCGGTGGACTGCCGGAGGATACAGCCAAAGTGGTTAATGGAGGCCCGATGATGGGGAAAGCCCTCTTTTCAACGGATGCCCCTGTGGTTAAAGGCACTTCAGGAATTCTTGTCTTTAGCGAAAATGAATCGAAACGACCTGAAGTAAAGAATTGTATCCGCTGCGGAAAGTGCATTTCAGCTTGTCCGATGGGACTTGAACCATTTTTGCTTGCGCAGTATGGCCGTATGCAGATGTGGGAGAAAGCAGAAAAAGACCTGGTGATGGACTGCATCGAATGTGGATCATGCCACTATACATGTCCTTCAGGAAGACCTTTGCTTGATGCTATCAGAGTGGCAAAATCAAACGTGGGGCAATTAATCAGAAGCAGAAGAAATTAAGAGCAACGCAGGCTTGTCCTGCAGAAAAAAAGAAGTCACGCCCTGAGAGTTTAAATAGATCGGGGTCAACTCAAAGAAAAATCAATTTCAGATGAAACAGTTTGTTATATCAGGATCACCACACGTTCATCAGGATCTGACCGTTCCTAAGCTGATGTATGGGGTGGTATATGCGATGATTCCGGCCATGCTTGTGTCTTTTTACATGTTTGGACTGGGAGCTGCAAAAGTTTTTCTGATCACCATTTTATCATGCCTGTTATTCGAATACATTATACAGCGCTACCTTATCAAAGGCCCCATTACCATCAACGATGGTTCGG
>JASMTJ010000556.1:0-4274 GCA_041694335.1 Bacteroidales bacterium | reverse complement strand
TTGTATTTTGCTTTTGGAGAATTTGTTTTTAAGGATCCGCGCTCAGATAAGGAGGTGGCCAGAGCTAAAAACCTGAAGGAACTTCAGGAAAAGATTTTTGAAGTGCCGGATGATTCGCTCAGGTATCACGTCACCAGGAACCATATCTCAAAATGGCTCAATGCCCGCGCTTTATTCCCTATTGCTCAGCTTTTCAGAGAATTGACTTATGAGGATTTTGATGATCTGGACGAAATCCGAAGATATATCTTTGATGCAATTGCCAGCTTCAGGATGAGCCGTGCCCGGGGGATCATCGCTGAATTTCGTCGCGACCGCTTTGATGAGTACCTGTCTTTTACACGAATAGGCAACGGTTCGATTGGTGGTAAGGCTCGCGGACTGGCTTTCCTCGATTCTGTAATTAAAAGACACAGAGAGCTCGACAGCTTCGAAGGGGTCATAACCATGATCCCACGAACGGTAGTGCTATGTACGGATATCTTCGACGAGTTTATGGAAGAAAATAAGCTCTACAAAATCGCTTTGTCTGACATGGACGACGACCAGATTCTGGAGCATTTTGTTAACGCCCGACTTCCTTTCAGGATTCACGAGGATCTGTTTACACTCATCAACGTGGTGAACAATCCGATTGCGGTTCGTTCAAGCAGCCTGCTTGAAGATTCGCATTATCAGCCCTTTGCGGGGATTTATTCGACCTACATGGTGCCGAATGTTAAGAACGATGAGCGCCAGATGATAGAAATTCTCAGCAATGCGATTAAAAGTGTGTATGCTTCGGCTTTTTTCAAAGGAAGCAAATCCTATATGGAAGCTACTGCCAACGTGATTGATGAGGAGAAAATGGGTATCGTGTTGCAGGAGGTTTGCGGTACGCAGTATGGCGATCGTTTTTACCCGACTTTTTCAGGTGTGGCGCGTTCTATTAACTTTTATCCTATCGAAGAGGAAAAACCTTACGAGGGAATTGCGAATGTAGCTATGGGACTTGGGAAACATATCGTTGACGGAGGACAGACTTTGCGCTTCTCGCCTAAGTATCCGAAAAAGATTTTACAACTCTCCGATCCGCAGATTGCAATGAGCGAAACACAAAGGCACTTTTTTGCACTGGATCTGAACCCGGAGTCTTTCAAAAACTCAACTGATGACGGTGCCAACCTACTTAAATTACGAATTAAGGAAGCTGAAAAGGATGGGTCATTAAAATATTTAGCCTCAACATTCGATTATCATAGCAATCAGATTGTGGATACGCTGCAGGATAAGGGGATGAAACTCATCACCTTCGCAAAGATCCTTAAGTATGAGTCGTTCCCGTTAGCGAAAATATTACAGCGGGCCCTCGAAATAGGGCAGGAGGAGATGAGTCTTCCGGTGGAGATTGAATTTGCGGTGAACCTGGATACGCCTGAAGGCGTACCGGCTATTTTCAATTTGCTGCAAATACGGCCCATCGTCGATAATAAAGAATCGGTGAATGTGGATTTAAAACAGGTTGCGGAAAAAGATACGGTAATTATCTCCGAATCGGCACTTGGTAATGGCGAAATCAAAAATGTTTATGATGTGGTTTATGTCAAACCTGATTCTTTCGATGCTTCAAAAACAAAGGAGATTGCAGAGCAAATAGGAGAAATTAATGACAGGTTTGTGAAGGAAGAACGAAACTATATCCTGGTAGGACCCGGAAGGTGGGGCTCTAATGACCATTGGCTCGGCATTCCTGTTAAATGGACACAGATTTCCGCCGCTCGCCTGATTGTGGAATCCGGACTTAAAAACTACCGCGTCGATCCATCACAGGGAACGCATTTCTTCCAGAACCTTACCTCGTTCAGGGTCGGATACTTTACCATAAATCCTTACCGGGATGAGGGCTTCTTTGATGTGGATTTTCTCAACCAACAGGAAGCTGTCTTCGAGGATGAATATATCCGTCATGTGCGGTTTAATGATCAAATGCAGATACTTATTGATGGAAGGCATCGCCAGGGTATGGTTTTAAAACCTGGAAAAGATTTTTCCGAAAAGAAAAAAGGGTGACCTAAGCCACCCTTTGAAATTCCTCTCCGGATTACCGGTTCATCTTTTTCGGACCAATCATGTTTTCGGGTTTCAGCGCTTCATCCAGAGCTTCTTTAGTCAAAAGCTCCCTTTCCAGAACCAGGTTGTAAACCGATTTTCCGGTAGCTAAGGCCTCGCTTGCCAGGCTCGAGCAGGCTTCATATCCCAGCAATGGGTTTAGGGCGGTCACCAAACCGATGCTGTTTTCCACCATTTGTCGGCACCGCTCCTCGTTTGCTGTGATACCCTGAATGCATTTATGGTTTAAAACATCCATCCCGTTTTTCAACATCTCTGTCGATTCAAATATGCTCTGTACAATAACGGGCTCCATTACGTTCAGCTCGAGCTGTCCTGCATGGGCAGCCTGCGAAACAGTGAGATCGTTTCCGATTACTTTAAAAGCAATCTGGTTTACCACCTCCGGAATAACCGGATTGACCTTGCCGGGCATGATCGATGATCCGGGTTGCATGGGTGGCAGGTTGATTTCATTAAGTCCGGCGCGCGGACCACTGCTCAGCAAACGCAAGTCATTACAGATTTTAGAAAGTTTAATGGACAGGCGCTTGATAGCGGACGAGTACATTACAAAGGCTCCGGTATCTGAGGTGGCTTCCACCAGGTTTTTCGCTCGGACGATTTCCATGTCTGAGATTTCCCTGAGATGTTGGATTACTTTTCCGCAGTAGTCAGGGTCGGAATTAATGCCAGTGCCTATAGCTGTGGCTCCCATATTCACCTCAAGGAAAAGGCGTGAGTTTTGCTGCAGCCGTTCAACTTCTTCTTCAAGAGTGATGGCGTAGGCTTCAAAAGATTGTCCGAGGGTCATCGGGACGGCATCCTGAAGCTGGGTACGGCCCATTTTTATCACATGAGCAAAGGCTTTTGCTTTTGCATAAAAAGCTTCGATGAGCTCTTTTAAAACAGCAATCAGCTTCTCATCACTTTTTATCAGTGCCAGTTTTATAGCTGTAGGATAAGCATCGTTGGTCGATTGCGAGAGGTTGACATGGTTGTTGGGATGACAATGCTCGTAATCACCTTTTTCGTAACCCATAATTTCGAGAGCACGGTTGGCAATAACTTCGTTCGCGTTCATGTTGGTCGAGGTTCCGGCGCCTCCCTGGATCATATCCACGGTGAAGTGATAATGAAACCTTCCGTTCATCAGCTCCTGGCAAGCCTGGATAATGGCATTGGCAACAGGTTTCTCCAGTAAGCCAAGGTCGTAGTTGGCTTTGGCCGCTGCCATCTTCACGATAGCCAATGACTCAATCAGGTCGGGGAAGAAGTTGAGCGTAACACCGCTGATGTTAAAATTTTCCATCGCGCGAAGCGTCTGGATGCCATAGTAATATTCGTCTGGAACTTCCCGGTAGCCAAGCAAGTCGTGTTCTTTGCGCGTTCTCCCCGACTCATACTGTGCGGCAGAGTTGAGCATGTGCGCGTTGGCCTGGCGCATGCGGCGGCTGATAACACGGGCGATGTTACTAAATACCTTGATGGCCAGCTCTCCGTTTTGAGAGAAAACATCCTTGTTTAACAAAAGCAATTGGGCTTCTTTCTTCACGCGTGCCGAGGTGCTGTGAGGCGAATCGTCCATGAGCGATCCTTCTCCAAAGAAATCGCTGCGGCCAAACATAGCCAGACTGTGTTTTTGTCCTTTGTCACCCGATTTGAAAAGCTCGATTTCTCCTGAATATACCACAAAGAAATGACGCCGTGGCTGGTTTTCTTCAAATATAATACTGTTAACAGGATAAGATTTGTCTTCGAAATGATCTGCGATAAGCTGCAGCTCGCTGTCATTTAATCCCTTGAAAAGCTCAATCTTTTCAATGAATGATTTTATTTCTTTGTTACTCATAACTGTTTATTTTATAACAATGTTATTTTAATAACAACAAAGGTCGTAATTTTATTCCGAAAAGAAAATATAATTACGTAATATATTCATTGTAATTAACAAGAAACTTCAGTGAATTTTTACCAATAAGATATGATTCGTTAAAGAAATGTTGTAAATGCTAAAGTTGTGGTGTTTTGCCTGAAGTTTTGAGGACCTTGATTAACTGAAGTCAATATATTTCGAGGCTTATTATTCTGAAAATAACCTAAATTAGCTAGCCTAAACAGGATTTCCGTTAAGGAACACTTTTTGAAACTATCCGGGTTAGTGCAGGTTGCCATAATAGCTGGAT
>JASMTJ010000555.1:0-1277 GCA_041694335.1 Bacteroidales bacterium | reverse complement strand
CAATTGGTGCTTTATCAATGAATTTAACGAGGTCTGATTTAGTCAGAACGAGCGGCAAGTCACGGGCAAGATACCAAACGAAAAAAGCTCCAAGGCGCTCAAATGGTAGTTTCATACGATGACACCGTCCGTCCCTTGTGCATAACGCTTCAAACACCGGCATGGTAAAGTTGGCGGCTTTTTTGGAACAAAAAAGGTGACAGCTTTACCATGTCCGCGTGCTTTGACTTGTTAAACGTTTACACTAACTGCTTATTCCACTCTGGTTTGTACTTACCAACTAGCAAGATTTCCAGCTTTTTCGCAACTTCTGCGGCTGATGCATCACCGCCAGTAACCAAAATATCTATATGTAATTGATCATTATGCGCATTCATCTTTTGACCAGAGCCATGCTTTCTCGCACTATCACTTTGTCTTCGGTAATCACTTAAACGCTTTCTAAAACCACCATTAGAAAACTCAACCGCTCTACCGATATAAACTACTCGACCGTTTAAGCTAGCGCGATATAGTCCTACTGATTTGTTGTATGGGGTTAAGTTGGCATCAGACAAAATACCAATAGAATGCCAGCCACCTTCCCACTGGGAAATTGTTTTTCCTCCAATGACGGCATTTTTGTTTTGCTGATATTGTCGCTCCTGTGCCTGAACAGCTGCCGATTTTGCAGCATTTCCTAAACCTTTCGCAACCTTTCCTGCAACATCCCAAAATCCCATTTTAACTCCTTATGTTCGACTAGACGTTCAACGCATAGGTGAGCCGCGCGTTTTAGCGCGTCGGCTCCACCGATTTGTTATGCCCATGTATATACTCGCTCACCGCGCGTTTCCAGAAGTCGATATTCCGAAACGGCGGGCGGGAGGGATGATTTGGCCACATTACTAACTTGATCTCATTGCCCCTCGAAGATTTGACGCGCCACTCTCGAAACCTATAACTCCTGCCGTTATAGCTTGTAAGCCTGCGTTGTTCATGCGGTGTTGACCAAGGCACCGTCAGCCCTTGACTGTGGTTCCACCAACTCGAAATCGCTTCATCTTTCAATATACTGTTCAGACCGAAGAGGATGACAAGCTCGGGCTCGTGAATCCTATCTAGAAGTCTGGAGACCCACTTCACCACGTCCTCTTCCACATCGTACTTTGTTGCAGTCCCTGCATCGCCGGTTCCAAGGTTGAAATGCGAACACCGCGATATCGCCGCATTTTCAGTAATTCCTTCATTTTCTATAAGAAAGTACTGGTGCGCCAGGTAACGCAGCTTCTTCCAGT
>JASMTJ010000554.1:0-1326 GCA_041694335.1 Bacteroidales bacterium | reverse complement strand
CGATATTGATGACTATGCGGACAAAATTGGTATCGATAAAGAGGCCTACGAAGAGCGTAAGAGGGTGATCCTGGAAAATCACTTCGGTGGGATTGAATGCTCTAATCCTAAGGCCGGGGTTCAGCCGGGTACGGTCGAAGGAGAGGTTTGTGATCAGATCCATAAGTGTGTTGGTTGTTCGCAACGGCGAGATATTTTTGTGCTATCCCAGTCAAATATTGTTTCCTTGCTTCAGTGGCACTCCGTCGTTGAGAGAGCCCAAAAGGAGTTGTCTGAAGATGAATTTGAACCTTGGGCGCTCTGGTATCTCTACACAAGCATGATGGTCGAAAGAATCGCTAATGCGCCACAGCACTCAGCCTTACTGAGACATGCCCAAGAGGAAGTAAGTAAGCGATCAAATCCGTATAAACGAGTTATACCCAGCATTGATGTAACGGTGGAGGTTGTTTGATGGGTGAGGTTCTAGATTTATCTCAATATCAATCACATTTCTACGGCACTGACCGTCAAGATATTGCAGCCTTGGAGAACTTCAAGCCCTCATTTTTGGCTCCAGAAACCGAATATACACATTTGGAATGGAAGATCAAAGATGCTCCCAAGTCTGGAAGATCCATTACATATAATACCCCTATCGAACCAAATGTGTTGCTGTCTGATGATCCGGAGTTGCTAGAGACTGTGAGGTTTGCTCTTTCAATAATGGGCACGAGACAGGCAAAAAGTATTGGAAGATTGGGCTCCGACACCCTCATAAAAAGCTCGGCTCATATATTTAATGCTCTGCGGCTTCTCAGGTACAAGTTTAAGATACAGTCGCTGAGTAGCATAAACGACGCTGTTAAAAAGCAGTTGATCGAAGAGTTTCGAAATCCTTTGGCGAAGCGACTGGATATTCAGGAAAGGCTTTCAGTGTATCTGGAATCGGTTATTGACCCGTCGCGATTTTCCATACATCGAACCACCCAAAAGCCTGATTTGAATGTTGCTCTCATTGCCAAAGACTTAGGTGTTAGCAGTCGATTATTGAGTGATGCCTTTCCCGTAGCGTTAGTTAAATTCAGAGAGAAACATGGATTTTTTATTACGAAATCGACAAGGAAGTATCTGGAGCAAGACAGCGACGAGGAGCCAAAGGAGCGGTTAAAAGATACGATTCGGAAAGAGCTGACTGCCGTTAAAAAGTTCTTTCGAATCCTTGAGGTTTTCAAGGACATTATTCCTGAAAAACACCGTCCATCAGTTATGCTGTCGAGCTTTGACCCGAATGGACTTGCAAAGAAATGGGGGGCAAGCGGTGGTCGGACGAAAAATATTCCTCAA
>JASMTJ010000553.1:0-1351 GCA_041694335.1 Bacteroidales bacterium | reverse complement strand
CTGAGGAGGCTTCAAAGTTAGTCGAAGAGTGTGATGATGCCCTGCAAATCACAACGACCCAAGGATTAGCTGCTGGCTTTGATCAAAAGGCGAAAGAGCTTAAAAGATCTATCTGGGTTTGGATTTTGGGGCTTTTAATTGCTTTAGGGGTCGGTGCATGGATAGGAGCTGAAAGAGTCGAAGCATTTACGCAGGAACTGGCAAATGATTTGACGGCAGGTCAAGCTATCTTGCACACGGTGATGTCTATTTTCTCTATCGGTGGTCCGCTCTGGCTAGCCTGGATTTCCACCCAGCAAATAAACCAAAGATTTAGGCTATCTGAAGACTATTCGTATAAAGCAACTGTAGCAAAGTCATTTACAGGTTTTAAAAAGTTTGCCGAAAGGTTTGATTCATCTACAGAAGAAAGGTTATTTAACTCAACATTAGATCGGTTTGATGAAATGCCCCTTAGGTTAATTGAGGGAAAGGATTATAATAGCCCGTGGCATGAATTTACAGGGTCAGAATCTTTTAGAACTGCCGTATCGACGTTCCCAGCGTTAGCGAAAGAAGCTGGTAAGTTCGCAAATAAGGCGCATCTGAGGAATAAGCCTAAGCAATCAAGAGCTAGTTCTCAGCCTGAACCTAAAGTGAAGGAGCCAGAACCTCACGCTGAAAATGACTATTCACTACTTAACAAGTGACTGTGGTGTCAATTCCATAAATTGAGCCATTTCACCCCGCCATGGTTCCTTGTATTTGATCATGGTATTGAGCACCACAATTTTCTTTCTCATGCAGGCGATGGGGGCGGCTTTTCGGATTATTCCCAGCGCCTTCAGACGTTCGTAAAAGCACAGTAGGACGCGGAGGACTCCCGCCGTAGAGCATAAAGTCTGAATCCCCTAAGATAGTCGGCTGACCAGCTGCGAGTGTAGTACCATCTGCCAATCTTAGCCGGCTGCTCTGCGCCGTTTGATTTTTCCAAGCAACCCTCAAAATAAGCCATTACCTATGCCCAACGCCTCCTCGACCCGTCTCAATAAATACATCAGCAGCAGCGGTATGTGCTCGCGCCGTGAAGCGGACCGCTACATTGAACAGGGTAATGTGTTTTTGAACGGCAAGCGTGCGGAGGTGGGCGACCTTGTTATGCCGGGCGATACGGTGAAGGTCAACGGACAGCTCGTTGAGCCGCCAGAGCCGGACGACTTCGTGTTCATTGCACTGAATAAACCCGTCGGTGTAGTTAGCACCACGGACACGAGTGAGCCAAATAACATCCAGCGCTTTGTGGGCCACGGCACCCGAATCTTCCCCATTGGTCGGCTGGATAAGGATTCCCAGGGCCTGATCTTTTTAACCA
>JASMTJ010000552.1:0-1551 GCA_041694335.1 Bacteroidales bacterium | reverse complement strand
ATACTCCTGTAATTGGCTTCATCGGCATTGTTGGCTATGGAGGCGATATGATATTTGTAATTCATTCCGCCCGTACTGTTTAATCCTGCTATTTTGTATCCACAGCCGAAAATCAGCAGAATGGCAACCAGCAGAGTGAGCTGTTTCATTATTTGACCACCAGACTTATCAGCTTATCCGGGACGTATATTTCCTTAACAAGGTTTTTACCTTCGAGATGCTTCTGGACTTTAGAGTCCGATTTGGCGGAATTCAGAGCTTCCTCTTTTTGTGTTCCCACCGGTAGTTCAAGATTAGCTCTGACCTTGCCGTTAATCTGAACAACAATTGTTGTTGTATCTTTTACCGTTTTACTTTCATCAAAAGACGGCCAATCCTGGTTTGATACAAACGTGTTGTTGCCGAGCTTTTCCCACAATTCTTCGCAGATGTGCGGCACAAAAGGGGTCAGCATTTTCAGAAGTGTTTCCAGTGACTGCAGATATAGTATTTTTTCATTGTCTGTTTTCAGCTTTTTTTCTGTCTGGTACAGAAAATTCGTCAGTTCCATACAAGCAGCCACCGCTGTGTTTAAATGAAATTTTTCAATGTCGTTTGTTACTTTCTTTATTGTAGAGTGCAGATTATATTCCAAATCTTTCGATAGTTCAGACTCTTTCTTGTCAGGATTTGCATTTTCAATGTTTAAGCCTGAATTGTTTGTAACAAGTCTGAAAACTCTGTTGATAAATCTGTAGCATCCCTCCACGCCCTGTTGGTTCCATTCAAGGTCTCTGTCCGGAGGCGCTGCAAAAAGGCTGAAAAGCCGCGCTGTGTCCGCTCCGTATTCTTTTATCAAATTATCCGGATCCACCACGTTCTTTTTGGACTTGCTCATCTTTTCCACACGGCCGATTTCAACATCCGAATCACAGATAACACATTTGTCCTTTTCCACCTCTTCGGGAAAAAGCCATCCGTGTATGGGGCATTTGTATGTTTCTTTGCAGACCATCCCTTGTGTGAGGAGATTTTGAAAAGGCTCATCAACGTTAACAAAGCCGAGATCTCTCAGTATTTTTGTATAAAATCGTGCGTAAAGAAGGTGCATAATGGCGTGTTCCACACCGCCAATGTACTGATCTACAGGCATCCAGTAATTTGCTTCATCTTTATTAAAAGGCGCAGTTTCGCACTGTGGTGAGCAGTATCTGAGGAAATACCACGACGATTCCACGAAGGTATCCATTGTGTCGGTCTCACGTTTTGCGGGTGCTGAGCACCGGGGGCATTCTGTATTCACAAATTCTTCAGCTGACTCCAAAGGATTGCCGATGCCTGTAAATTCAACGTCCAGAGGAAGTTTTACGGGCAGATCCTCTTCTTTTACAGGTACGACACCGCATTTATCACAGTGTACCACGGGGATCGGTGCCCCCCAGTATCTCTGTCTGGAGATCCCCCAGTCTTTCAATCTATAGTTAACTGTTTTTTCACCGAGATTATTTTCGTTAAGATATTCGGTGATTTTTTCTTTAGCCGTTTCCACATCCAGACCGTTAAATTCCTCGG